>CAYULH010000172.1:0-7474 GCA_964445645.1 uncultured Aureispira sp.
TTATAAGTAGTCGTTCAAAATTCTTTACAACAAAAAACGGATATTTTCCTCCAGCTCATCGTTGAAAATACTCGCCTTAGCCCGCTAAGGCTGCGTTTTTCGCCTTGATCTGAATAAAAATCTTCCATTTTTTAACTTATAATTAATTTTGTCCACCTACTTAATAATAACAATGCCCTTCCTGTGCAAAAAGAAGGGCATGGTATGCTTATGTGGGCGAGTTGGTCATCAACTATAGCCCTATTTTAATTTTTTATCTTCGTCAACAGGCACATAAGGCTTGTATTTGCCACTTAGTACGGTGCGATAACGCTCGGGGTGCAAACGAATATCTTGTGCTAGTAAATTGATATTTTCCAAGGTTTCTTCAATATCTTTCTTGAAATTGGGGTCATTGAACATAGCCGCCACAATTCCATTCTGATTGTCAAAATCTGTGATTTTATTCACATTATCAATCAAACCATTGGCCTTGCCCAACGTGCCTTCCAATCCATTGACCACAGCAGCCATTTCATCTAGTGCGGCTTTGGCCGATGCTATAGTAGCTTGCAAATTGGCATCTTCTACCTGTTGGGTAATAGCATTGAGGTTTTGCAACATGCTTGTGATTTCACCATTATTATCTTTGATATTGCCTGTAATGGCTTTTAGATTGGATAAAGAAGCCGCAATGTTTACAGAAGAGCTCACCAATAGATTATTGACCAAATCTGTGAGTACCCGTACATTGCTGACCACGCCCTGCAATTCATTAAAGGTACGTTGCAAATCTTTGTTATCATCTACTGATAACTGAGAAATAGCCCCTAAGATAGTATCAATTTTGCCCATATAGGGGTCAGCCACTTCCATGATGCTCTCCATCATACCCGAAGCACTTCCCTGTAATATAGCACCTGATTCTACACAATTATCCGTACAGCGTCCTGTAAATTTGAGCGAAATTTCTTTGCCGCCCATCAAAGAGGGCTGCACCAAAACAGCAGCGGCATTTTTGGGCACAGCAGTTCCACTCTTAATATTCAATTCTACTTCTACATTGGAATAATCCTCCGAAGGCCTGATAGCTGTAACAGCGCCTACCTTATAACCATTAATAGTAACAGGGGCAGCAATATTAAGCCCATCTACCGATTGAAAAATAGCCGTGACAACAATATCATTGGAAAAGACATTCTTACCTTGCAAAAAGTTATAGCCCCAAAATAGGAGGACAATAGTGAAGGTACCTAAAATACCTATTTTAACTTCGTTACGCACAATTGTTATAATTTATAAAATGAAAGAAGTTGATTCTAATTAAAAAAGGAAACAAGACAACGATTAATTTTTGTTACTGGGTCTACTGTTTCCATGTTTGTTATAAGGATAAATAATTTTCTGGATTTTCTCTAATTCCTTTGATTTGTTTGGACAAATCTCGAATAGATTGTTGCGTGCTATCGCGCATATCTTGACTATAGAGCAAATTGGGCACGGTGCCCTCTGCTCCTTCTTGATACGCTTTTAGGCTTTGTTCCAAACTATCCAATACCGCATTGGTCTTGGTCGTCATTCCTTTGGCACCCTTCAATTGTTCGGGAATTTTTTGAGCAGCATCATAGGCCGTGTACAATATTTGTGTCATACTATCTATATCTGCTTGGCTCAGGCTCGCTAAGTTGGTTAACAACGTATCTAAGGACATTGCCATTTCTCGGCTGCTAGACAGACTCTCTGCAATAGCTGCCGAATTATTGGGTGTGGCTCCTAGCAAGGCGGCTGTCAAATCTCTAAAGCCTCTAATATCGGCTGGTAAGGAGCGATTTAAGCCTCTCAATTGCCCTTTGGCACCATCTGTAGTTTTGCGTAGGCTATTCAGCGAGGCATAAGCATTGTCCAATACTTGCTGCATTCCGTTGGGCCCCGCTATGGTATCGGCCAAACTCCCAATTTGCTTGAGAATAGGGGCTGCGCTTTCGGCTACTTGCTCTTTCATGGTATATACCGAGCCTTGGATAACCGCCCCTGATTCTAAACAATCATTCTCACAAGAACCTTCATAAACAATAGAAATGGTACGGCCTCCCAATAGGGAAAACTCGGAAATAACCGCCTTGGCAGTTGGCGGAACCTTGGTATCGGGCTCTATATCCAAATCTACCAACAGACGTGTGCCATCTTTATAGATGGCCACAATTCGCCCTGCTTCTCGCCCTTTGATTAACACCAATTCACCTTTCTTGATATAATCAAGATTTTTAAATTCGGCGGTGATAATCAAGTTGCTCGAAAAAACATTTTTTCTATTTAAGTAATTGAATGTGAATAGCACAGTTGCCAAAACAACAAATCCAATTATCCCTATTTTGGCTTCATTTGTTACTCCCAAGGTTTTTTTTTTTAGAAACAACTACTTTAATTTTACTAAAGTAATTGAAAGGCTATTATTGAATTAATGCCGTTGTACAGGTATACCGTGTTCAAAGTACGCAAATTCTTTGGAATTAATAAAGCTTTGAAGGCGGCTTGTAGCGAAGTTGTTGAAGGAAAAACCTCCTTTTATAATAAAAATTGTTTTATCAATTTCTTCTTTGTCAGCAATAAATGCGCCTAATTGCACCAATGCACACTATGTTCATCTACTTAATTGAAACAAACCAAACCTACATAGTGCCATTATTAGTCACCAATTGGCCATTCTTGAACGCCACTACATAGGCATCTACAAAACCAAAACGCCGCCAAGCGGCCTTACTTGCCTGTGCTTCTTCTTTGGTAGCATAATTGCCCACCAAATACTTGTAGTGTTGCCCTACTTTATAAAACTCCAACGCCTCGATAGAAGCCCAAGGTTCTTGCCTATACAGGGGTTTTCTAGTGGCAGCGGCCAACTGGACTTTATAAACCATATTGGCAGAATTGGCAATCGTAGAAAATGTACGGGGTTGAGTGGCGGTTGGTGGCTTGGTGCTTGCATTGACCCAGTGGTGGGCAGAATTTTGGGGCTGTTGTACTTGCTTGACATAGTTTTGGATAGCCCGAAACATGGCCGAAGCGAGATAGGCTTGTCCTTGTTGAGAAGCTAAATAATACTCTTCTTGGTTGTTGGACAAAAAGCCTGTTTCTACCAGCACAGCAGGCATGGTGGTAGCTCTCAAAACCAAAAAACCCGCTTGCTTTACTCCTCGGCTTTGGCGTTGTATGGTGTTGGCAAATTGTTGTTCTATTTGGCTGGCCAAGGCTAGGCTTTGTGTCAAATGGGCATTCTGATACATACTCAACATAATATGCCCCTCGGAGGAATGTGGATCATAGCCTGCATAATTGTTGTTGTAATCTGTTTCTAGTAAAATGGCCTTGTTTTCTCGTTTGGCCACTTCCAAATTTTCTTCGGCTCGGTGCAAGCCCATGACAAAGGTTTCGGTGCCCTGTATGGCATTGTTGTATTGATTTAAGGAATTGCAATGAATAGAAAAAAACACATCTGCTTGATTGGAATTAGCAATCTGAACCCGCTCATGCAAAGGCACAAATACATCTGTTTGGCGGGTATACAACACCTGTACTTGCGGGAGATAATGCTCCAAATAATAGCCCAATTGTAGGGTCAATTGCAAAGCAATATCTTTTTCCTTAAATCGCCTGCCTTGTGCGCCCATATCTTTGCCACCGTGGCCTGCATCGAGCACAATGGTAAAACGTTTGGGCGGCTGTACCAAGCTTTCGCCCACCAAGGGCAGGCTTATCCAAAAACACAATAAGAGTACGGGAAGTAAAAAAGGACGAGGGGAAGCTATAAGAGACACAACAATTATTTTGGTGGTTTTAATGATAAACACTAAGCGAGGTAATGCAAATGGGAAGTCATCAAAACCACCGGTATCATCCAACAGCAGCACTCTTACTATAAAGGCAATCAGACAACTTTAACATCAAGAATAAAGAGCTTTCTAACTTCTTTTTTTATTCTTCTAGTTAATAATCGTAGTTTTGACACTTATGTAAAAGGCTAGGGCAACTCTATTTTTGCTCTTACAACCTTGAACGATTTTAAGTCGTCTTTTGATTAATATAAGGTGCCTTAACCCAGTAATTTATTTGATAAGTGGCTTTGATTCTACGAAAATATTACAAACTTTTCTTCTTTTTGGTATTCTGTAGCTTTTTTTGTGGAAGTTGTGGTTTCCCTTACAATACCCCTCAGGCTAGGGCAGCACGCAAAATACAGCGTTTGGCCAAACTGGAAGCTCGCAAAAAAGCAAAGGAAGCCCCCCCTACTCCTTCGTCGGATAGTGCCGTAGTACAAACGGCTATCAAAAAAGATGGCCAACAAGATACCGCCCCCAACATTACCACCAAGGATACCAGCAACTTAGCCATTGCTCCCCTAGATACGGCTGCTGTAGATACCCTCGCTCCTATTGCGGTTGTACCTACCATAGATAGCCTAGAAGCCCTAGCCATTGCCGATTCGCTCTATCAAGATTCCTTGGAACAAGTCGCTTTGATGCAGGAAGCTATAGACAGACAAATTCGCTACTCCCAAGATTCGGTCAGCACCCCCGTGCAGTATGCTTCTGCCGACTCTATGATTTATGATTTGGCTCAACGCAAGGTGTATTTGTATCACAATGCAGAGGTTTTTTATGAGCAATATAGCCTGACAGCAGGTTACATTGAGTTTAATTTCTTGACCAATGTGGCCACAGCGACTTGCTTATTGGATAGTGCTGGTAAGGAGGTAGAATGCCCGTTTTTTGATGACAAATCTCAACAGTTTACGAGTAGGCGCATTGAGTTCAATTTCAAAACCAAAAAAGGGAAAGTATACGATGCCTCCACCCAGCAAGGCGATGGTTTTCTGGTATCAAATGCCACCAAGTTTATCAGCAAAGGAGCCGATAGCACAGGCAATAATACCCAAGATATTTTGTACAGTCAGGGCTGCTTGTATACGACTTGTGATGCCAAGCACCCTCACTTTGGGATTCGTGCCTCCAAGGCCAAGATTATTCCCGGCAAATTGATTGTAGTAGGGCCTTCCTTCTTGGAGATTATGGGTTCGCCTACGCCTCTAATTTTACCTTTTGGTTTTTTTCCTATTACTAAGAATAAGCGTTCGGGCTTGGTATTGAGTATGGATATTGATTATGCCTCGCCTATTATTGGTCCGGGTATTCGGGAGATTGGTTTTTATTATGGCGAAAGTGAATATTGGGATTTGAAGGTGACGGGCGATTTTTATATGCGAGGTTCGCTAAGGGCTAGGGCGATTTCTAATTATAATATTCGTTACAAATCCAATGGAACCATCAATATTGGCTATACTCGATTGCAGGAGGATAATGTTGGCGCACCTGATTATAAATTAACACAGAGTTTTAACTTTAGGTGGACGCATTCACAGGCGGCTCAAGCACATCCAAGCCAGACATTTACGGCCACTGTAGATTTTGGCACCTCTGATTTTTATCAGAATACCTTTAATGATGCGGCCAATGTACTCAAACAAACCTTTACCTCTACTATTGGCTACACCAAGCGTTTTACAGGCACACCTTTTACCCTTACGACTAGCCTTACGCACCGGCAGGATGCCAGCACAAGGATAATGTCTATCACCTTGCCGACCTTGACGTTTAGTATGAATCAAATTTTCCCGTTCAAACGCAAAGTAGTGACGGGCAAGCAGCGTTGGTATGAGCGTATTGGATTCTCCTATAATGTTACAGGAAGCAATACCATTACCACTACAGATACCGCCTTGTTTCAACCCGGAGGCTTGCAGGATGCACTAGAAAATGCAGAATATAGTTTGACGCATTCGCCCAATTTGGCCTATTCATTTAAGCTGTTTGATGCCATCAATGTGGAACCGAATGTGCGTTACTCGCAGCGTTGGTTTTTTTATAGAAATATTCAAACCTTTGATACCACTACTGTCATTGACCCAGAAACAGAGGTCGTACAGTATGGTAATATTGAGAATTCTAGGGAATATGGCTTTTTTACCACGCATGATTTTAGTGCAGGTATCAATGTCAACACCCAAATTTTTGCTACAGGGCGTTTTAATATTGGTTCCTTAAAAGAAATGCGGGCTGTTATTTCGCCTAGAGTTGGCTTTCAGTGGTCGCCCGACTATACCAATGCAGCCGATTACTATTACGATTCTGTTCGTTATGATAATCGGTTCCTAGACCAAAGGCGTTATAATTATTTTAGTTATGCGCCTCCTTCGGGGCGGACGGCCAATCTGAACTACAATCTAAATACACGTTTGGAGGCCAAACTCAAAAAAGGGGTTCGAGATTCTTTGGTGAAGGAACCGTACAAAAAAGTGGTTTTGATTCCCTCGCTCAATATTACGGGCAATTACAATATGGCGGCTGATAGCAATCATTTTTCGGTGATTACTTTGAATACTTATACCACTGTATTCAAAAAATTACAACTGCGTTTTACCTCGGTTTTTGATCCTTATCAAGCCGATGTGGAAACCAACCAGCGTTTGGCAGCTTTTGAGTTTGAGCGGAGTGGACAACTATTGCGAACAACTTCCATGCAGTTTTCGGCTTCTACTTCTTTTAATTCCAAGGATTTGGTTCGGCTGTTTGCTAAGAAAGGCGTGCCGCAAGATTCCAAGAAAAAGGAATTTGACCTGTTGCAAACCATTAGCATTAACTATAACTTAGTGGTCAATCGGCGATTTATCAATGGTATAGATAGCAGTCAGGTGGGCGCACATCAAATCAATTTTTCGGGAGGGGTCAATCTCTCCAAGGGTTGGTCGTTTAGCATCAATAGAATTGGCTACAGTTTTAAGGATCAGCGCATTACCTTTCCTGATTTCACCTTCAAACGTGAATTGCACTGTTGGGAAATGGGCATGAGCTGGCAACCCGAACGCCAAACGTGGAGCTTTTTCTTGCGTGCCAAACCGGGTTCTTTGGGCTTTTTGGAAGTGCCTGTCAAGCAGGAATTTTATGATACCTTTTGATGCTATAATACTAGTTATCCATCATAAAAACTCGCAAATACTGCAAATTATTTAGCCTATTGGATACCGTAAATAGGTATCCAATGATTAGTTCGGCTACAGCAAAAATCTTCCTAATCAAAACCCTATATCTATAAATAACCAATCCTACCCATTTTTAACGTATACTTTGCACATAATACAATTATATCGTTTTTATATTTTTTTAAAATAAAAACACCACTAATAGTTTTACAATCAAATTTATATTTTAGAATGAGTACAACAACATTAAAAAAAACGCAAAGAATACACTCTTTGGATTCTTTGAGAGCCATTATGATGCTACTAGGTGTCGTTCTTCATTCTGTAGTTACGTATGGCGTAATAGATTTAGGAGAGACATGGCCTATGAAAGATGTGGGCGCAACCAACCTTTTTAATGATTTTATTGCATTCTTGATCCATTTTTTTAGGATGCAAGTCTTTTTTCTAATAGCTGGTTTTTTT
>CAYULH010000173.1:0-7461 GCA_964445645.1 uncultured Aureispira sp.
TGAGCTGGAGGAAAATATCCGTTTTTTGTTGTAAAGAATTTTGAACGACTACTTAGATAAATTAAATGAAGCATTTGGTCAATTTAATTTTCATAAACACAACAATAATAAAAAATCTGCTCCATACAGCTATGACAGTAATAAAGAGGTAAATTTTGGATTAAAATACGCTAACATTGCAGTTAATAAGGTAATCCCAATGCTAATCATTGATTTATATAGACGCATTCAAGATTTAGAAGAAAAACTATCATTTTCATTACCAGAGCAGCAAACAATATACACGCATCATATCAATAACTACACAGAAGGTATTAAATTACTACAGGAGGCCCAACAAAACCTACAAGATAAAATAAAAATACATGAACAAAATAACAATTAACCTATTTTTACTCCTACTGTTTACTGGGGGAATATTATCTTGCAATTCTACATATCAATTAAATACATTAGAAGAACTTTCTGTACTTCGAAAAGAAGATATTATTCCTTATATAGAAATAAAAAATAACTTTAAATATACAGCACAACAAGTGCTACAATTATTAAAACAATCTCCAAAAGTAAAACAATCACTTTCTAATAAGCAACATTTATTACTAATTGAGCAGTTTCCTACCTTAACACAACCTTTGTTTATTGTCAATATTAGACATTCATGGAATGGACAGCTTAAACGATTAGTTACCTTTCGGGTAAATGCTAATACAGGTACAGTGCAAGTAGCAAGCCCTCTTTTCTCTGATGCTTATAATAATGGTATTTTTCATATTTCACTTCAAGAATGGGAAAAACAATAAAAGCACCACTCCCAATAGGAAGCAGTGCCTTCATTTATTCTAAAAGCAACTCAAAGTTGCCACATATCCTAAGCATAAACCGTACCCTCATACAAGGCCACTTTTTGTTCTTTGACACGCTTATCTTGCAAGAACTCATCGTAAGTCATCAATTTATCCAACATGCCATTGGGGCCAATTTCGATGATGCGGTTGGCAATAGTTTGTGTAAACTCGTGGTCATGTGACGTGAACAAGACTACCCCCGGATAATCAATCAAGGCTTCATTGAGTTTGGTAATAGATTCCAAATCCAAGTGAGAGGTTGGCTCATCCAAGATTAATACATTGCCCTCTTCCAACATCATTTTGGACATTAGGCAACGCACTTTTTCCCCTCCAGAGAGTACATTGGATTCTTTTTGTGTTTCTTCGCCTGAAAAGAGCATTCTACCCAAGAAACCACGAATGAATGTTTCGTCTTTTTCTTCAGAGAACTGGCGCAACCAATCCACTAGGTTCATATTGTTATCAAAATACTTGCTGTTGTCATTGGGCAAGTAAGATTTGGTAACCGTTACCCCCCAATCTACATCACCACTGTCTTGCTCTACGCCATCTTCTTGTGATAAGATTTGTAGGAGTTTGGTTACAGCCAAGGAGTTTTTGGAGCGAATGGCGATTTTATCGCCTTTTTCTACCGTGAAATTGAGGTTTTTGAACAATTGTGTATCGCCCAATTTTTTGGACAACATACTTACGCTCAATACTTCGTTTCCGATTTCTCTATTTTGTTTGAATATAATACCGGGATAACGTCTGGAAGAAACCGACAATTCGCTCAAATCCAATTTTTCCAATGCTTTTTTGCGGCTGGTTGCCTGCTTGGCTTTAGAGGCATTGGCCGAGAAACGCTGGATAAAATCCATCAATTCCTTGCGCTTTTGCTCGTTCTTTTTGTTTTTATCAGCTTGTTGGCGGGCCAATAGCTGGCTGGTTTGGTACCAGAAGGTATAGTTACCTGTAGATAGGCGAATTTTTTTGTGATCGACATCTACAATGTGTGTACAAACAGCATCTAGGAAGTGACGATCGTGCGAAACTACAATCACCATGTTCTTAAAATCGGCCAAGAAATCCTCTAGCCACATCACTGTTTCTGCATCCAAGTCGTTGGTAGGCTCATCCAAAATCAAAATATCGGGATTGCCAAAGAGTACTTGAGCCAACAATACACGCACCTTTTGGTTGGTGTTGAGTTCGGCCATTGTTTTGTGGTGGTCGGCTTCCAATACGCCCAAGTTGCTCAACATAGTAGCCGCATCACTTTCTGCGTTCCAGCCCCCCATTTCTTCAAATTGCTCATTCAATTCGCCTGCACGAATACCATCCGCCTCGCTAAAATCTTCCTTCAAATAAATGTTGTCTAATTCCGTTTTGGTCTGATACAAACGATCATGCCCCATAATAACGGTGTCTAAAACGGTGTATTCATCATAAGCAAAGTGATCTTGCTTTAATACAGCCATACGCGCATCTGGTTCCTTAGATACATGTCCTTGGGTCGATTCAATTTCACCAGATAAAATCTTCAAAAAAGTAGACTTACCTGCACCGTTGGCACCAATAACGCCATAGCAGTTCCCTCTGTTGAATTTGATGTTTACTTCATCAAACAAAACGCGTTTTCCAAACTGTAAAGATAAATTGCTTACTGTTAACATAGTAATAGTTATAAATTAGGAGGAAGCACTTGCCTAATCAGCCAACAACTCCCTTATTTGGATGTAAAATTTTATGCAAAAATAGTGTTTTCTAAGCAGATTATTAAACATCATTCTCAATATTTGTTTAAATAAAACCAGCTCTAGCGGTAATATAGGCACTTTTATTCGTATTCATCTTGATTATAAGTGACTGGGTTGTTTTTTTATGGAATTATCCTTTGTTCAAAACAAAAAACAATATTGCAATTGTAAAGCATTATCTTGGGCGGCCATTCTACTAATTTAACCATTTTGAACCTGTTCTTTGTTATGAGTCCTGTTCCTGCTGTTATAGTTCTGATGCTTGTCTATATGGCTTCTTTGATTGGTTTTACGACCCCACATCAACAAGCTTGGTATCTTTATTACACCCCTTATTTTTTATTGCTCAATTTGATTATTTTATTGGTGTATCAACGAAAGTGGCACCGATATTTGGGATTTTTTGGAGGCGTAGTTTTGATAACAGCCGCTTTGATAGAGGGAATAGCTGTGGAGACCAATGCTTTGTATGGCCCTTATTCTTTTGGGGCAAGTTTGGGCTATCAACTGTCTGGAGTGCCTCTTATTATGCCTGTTTATTGGTTGATTATTGTAGGCAGTACAGCTATTTTGGCAGCCAAGCTGTTGCCCAAATCTGCGATTGGGCGTGTATTGATTGGTACAGGCTTGAGCCTTGGCCTAACCATTCTAGTCCAACAAGTAGCTAGTCGACTAGACTTCTGGTATTTGGAGCCAACACAGCTTTGGCAATATGCCTTGGTGCAAGGCATTGTTATTGGCTTGTTGCAAGCCTTGTTTATATTCTGGAAAGTTTCGAGTAGCAACAAGATGGCAGGGTATATTTATGGGGGCTTGCTCATTTTTTTTGTTGGAGTGGTTAGTTTTTTATCCTAAAAATTTAGCTTATAAGCAGCATTTTTCTTGGTTGATCTGTTCTGATATAAAGGAGTTGTTCCAACACCTTATTTCCTCACCTACCATTTTTGTATGACACAACTGTACACTTTTTAATTGTCTTACTAAACATAGAGATTGTGAAACAACAGTTGTTATTATTGTGCCTCCTACTGCATGGTTGGTTAGTGCAGGGTCAACTCATAAACGAAATTGAAAATAAGGAACCGGGTGCCTTTTATAGAATGGGAGTTGAAGCAGGACTAAGCATTTCTACTTTTGTGCCCGATCACCAGCTTATTCCGATATATAATCAGCGTCTAGGTGGTCGATTCGGGCTATTTGCCCTGCATCGGCTGCACAAATCTTTTGACCTCAAAACAGGGCTGGCCTATACTTTGCGTGGTTTGGCATTTGGCGACCAGCCCAATCCTTACAATCGTGCTCGTGTTTGGAGTTTGCACGGGTTTGCAGTGCCCATTATGCTTTTTTATCACTTTAGTGATCGGGTGAATGTAGCTTTGGGAGTCGAATTTGTAGGTATTTTTGATGGGAATTTGCCTGTGTATAGAAATACCGGGGATATAGGATTGAGGGGTTCTTGTGGTTTTTATATTACTCCAAGATGCAGAATTGCAGCTTACTACAGTCACGGGCTTCAACAATATTGGCTCAATGCCCAACCTGCCAATGGCTTAACGCCTCCTTATGTCTACACTAATATTGTATCGGGCATTAGTGTTTCTTATGATTTTCATCAAGCAATAGACTACTCTAAAGCACCTCGTTTTATGCCCCCTTGTCCCAGATTGTTATAAGATGCCCTGCTCCTTGAGAGTTGCAACCAACACCGGCAAAAACAACAAACTAGCTTTGGTGGAGGCATCTAGCTGCGCCCAATCGCCTTCAATTTCCCAATCATCCCAGTCATTGGGGGTGTAGGTACGAAAAGTGCCTGTTGCACTCCCTGAGGCTTGCCAATAATCCCAATCGCTAGGCGTGTATGTGCGAAAGCGAACGGAAAGGCCATTGCCCGACAAGACCCAATCGTCCCAATCGTTGGGCGTGTAGGTTCTTAGGGTATAATTGCCATTATCAATCGACCAATAATCCCAATCGCTAGGCGTATAGGTGCGAATTTGCCCCTGTACCCCATCTATATTATAATTCCAATAATCCCAATCATTGGGCGTGTAGGTTCTAAAAGTACCTTTGGTGTCCTCCAAATTAGCCTCCCAATAATCCCAATCATTGGGCGTGTAGGTACGTAGACGGTTGCTGTTTCCTTCCCAAGTAGCATTGGGTTGACAAGCTAGTAGTAGTAATAGAAGTAAGAACAACGCTCCACTTCTATTCAAAACAGCTATAAATGGGATAGACTTAGGAGACATAGGGCTAATTTTAACTAGGGAAAAAAGTATTTTCTAAAAATTTGATAAAGAACAACAACAACACGGCCATTATACCAAAAACAATAAAGCTGGGCACTTTGTATCTCAATTTAAAGCGATCCAATAAATCCTGTAAGTTTTGACGAACAGTAGTGTCCAATCTCAACTTCAAGCCTTGACGAATCAGAACGGCTGCACTATCATTGCGCCCCAATCGCTGCGACATAATCAAGGCTGCTTGATACACTTCATTACCAATCAAGTTTCGGGCTACAAGGAAATAGTCTGGAAGTATGTTAAACAACTCAATCGTTTTGTTGGGCAAGTAGGCCATCAGTTGATTTTCTGATAAAGTTTCTACTTGTACATCTTTTTGTAGGCGTTTGAGGGTGTCAATGGTGCTTTGTACATAACGATTGACATGGTGATAATACTGCTCTTCAAAATCTGCTACCATGGGCAAATTACTATTGGATAGTAATTTTAGGGTTTCTATATCGTGTGTTTGAATGGCCTGCATCAATGTTTCGCTGTATTGTGTAGCAAAGTAGGGCGCAATAAACTGATAGAAATCATCACTTTGGTCGCCTGCTATGGGTTGTTCTACTCTGAAATAATTGAGATGACCATACTCCAAGAAGTTGAGCAATTTTTTATTCTGAAAAATAGCAATGTGATAAGAGCGAATGGTATCGTCCTTCAATTCTGACAATAACTTGATGGCTTCCTCCTGAATAATTTTTGTTCCGTGCAGATAAACTCGTTCCTTTGGAGTATGATTGCTCAAACGTGCCAGAACACGTGTATAATACTGCTTTACTTCCAACTCATTGGCTGTTGGGGATAAATCAAAAACCTTGTAAGGACTAACATAAATATTCATAACGCTACTATTTGGTGAAGGGGTGTTCCTGTGTCCTTCTTTTTAACAGGTCAACATTCAAGGTGTTTCTTATCTAATTATAATTATAACAACAACACTCCAATCAATCCCAACAACATATAACCTTTGAGTAATTGGCTAAATTGATGAATTTGTGGAAGTGTTTTTAATTGTTTGAGTTGCTTTTTTAGGTACAATGTTGCAGGGAGTACTATCCCCGCTCCATAAAGCCATGCGCTCAAGGGAGCAAATTGCCACAAAAGCATTATTACTAAAACGAGCCAGAGCAATAAAGTGTTGCACAAATATTGGGCTATTTTCAGGCTGTACGCCCTTCCTTGTTGCACGGGCAGTGTTTGACAAGCATTTTGACGATCGCCTGATTCGTCTTCTATGTCTTTTATCAATTCGCGCCACCAATTGGTCAAAAAAGCAAAACTAGCATAAATTAATACCCCAATTTTCCAATAAAGGTTCCACTGAGAGCTATTTATAATAAGCAATTGCAACAAAGATAGCGCACACAAAAAAGCAATTAGTAAATTGCCCCACCATGCTTTGCACTTCAAAAACCGAGAATAAACATATAATACAACTATAAAAAACACATAAGTGCTGCACCAAACCCAATTGCCTGTACTCAACACCAACACCATTGACAAAACATTGAGTACAAAATAGCTATACCAAGCTGTTTGTGCTGTAATAAACACCCCCACAATGCGCTTGTCAGGTTTATTTATCTGATCTATAGCTTGATCTAAAATATCATTGACAATATTTCCAGCCGCCGCAATACTCCCTGCTCCTATTAATAGCACTAACCATTGATAAATGGACAAGGAAACAGCAGCCTTAAGTACAATTAAGCTCAGACTAAGTAGTAATAAAAGTATATTAATGCCACGCACCAATTTCCAAATATTCCAACTGATTGTCTTCATAAACACAAGATAAATAGTCTCTACTACACATCATTCAATTCAAAACATTGGACCAAAGATAGGATTGATAACAACTGGTCGTAAAAACGATTGAGTTCTAAATCATTAAATTTTTCGTCCTTAAGCTCTATTACAGGAAAAACGGTAGCCATGGGAAAAGCTAGAAATAATTGCTCCCCTATCCAACTAACCCGAACAGCACATTGCCATTGGTTGGCCCAATAGTGAATGGTCTCTAACAAAGTTCTTTTTAAAATAGCTTTCATCGCTTTTTCGCTTTGATAATGTACGGTGAAACCTTTGCACAAATTGGCGTATTGTTTCAATTCAGTATCGCATGTTCCATCACCAAGTATAAGGTCTAAAGGCTGTTTATAAAACAACTCTTCTTGTGGGTGATAAAAAGTAGTAGAGGATGGCAAAATATAAGTAGGGCTGTCACAAAATTGACGTGTCTTAATGATTAAAAACACACCATCAAAAGCAGAATACACCACATCTGATTGGATATTCTTGGCCTGTATGGACAAAACAGAAAGTTTAAAACTAGCTCCGTTGGACATTTTTGCTTCTACATAATCTTTTCCTGTGTAGCTGTGATGGATCGGATAAAGCATGGCTTGGGCAAATAAACTGCTGGGTATATAATTGGCAGGGGCATAATAAACACTGGAGTACAAATCTTCTAGAAAGGCATGGAGAATTTTTTGTTTAAATTGGTCGTTAAATCGATTATAAACAGGGACAATCTTTGATGCTCCTACCATAATAAACACCAAGAGACTAAAGCTAAAAAGT
>CAYULH010000174.1:0-7080 GCA_964445645.1 uncultured Aureispira sp.
CCATTACATAAGGCTGCTGCGCCTGTTGTGGTTACGCTTACTGCGCTTGGCTCGGCTACAATACCACAAGCATCGGCCGTACAGCCTTGCCCGTCTGTTACCGTAACACAGTAAGTGCCTGTCCCTAAGTTATTGAGGGTATCGGAGGTGCTGGCTACAGGCGACCAACTGTACGTATAACTTCCGAAACTGCCCGTTGCTGTGGCTACAATGCGGCCGTCATTGACCCCAGTACCATTACAAGATAAACTATCTATATCTAAATTAACCACCAATGGCGTTCCTACGGTTACATCAATGGTATCTGAATCCACACAACCAGAACCATCATCTACGGTAACGCTGTAACTACCCGTAGCACCTACACGGATTACTTGTGCGCTGCTGCCGGTAGACCAAGTATAACTGGCAAAACCTGCACCAGCATCCAAATCGACACTATCACCAGCACACAAAATTGTAGAACCACTAGGCATAATATTAGCCAAAACCGCTGCTCCAACATTGACAGCTACACTTCCTGTATCGCTACAGCCAAAAGCATTTTGAGCAATAACGGTGTAAGTGGTGCTGGTTGCTGGTGTAACAAAAGGACTATCGCACTGTGTACAACTAATATTGGTATTGGGCGACCAGTTGAAGGTAGTGCTAGACAGGTCTTGGAAATTCATACACCAATTATTGAGTGTACCATTGGGTACGGCATTGATACTATTGTGTACAATAACTAAGGTCCAAGTACCATTGGCCGTAGCACCCAGTAGGCTATTAAATCCATTGGCTCCTGCCTGTGGGAAGTAACTCACATTGGGCGGAAGAGGAGGGAAAAATGATAAACTAGTAATGGGTGTATTTCCTGCTGCATTGGAGAAGGTTGCACCCACTAGGGCGGTATTAAAACCACCATTGTTTTGAGTGAGCACAACTGTTTCGCCACTAGGTGCAACAAGGAAGGCAGTTATATCATTGAGGGTACTCATATTAATATCAAAACAAACCTCTAAGGAGGAGAGTAGGACATTATTTATGATATTAGGTGCAACACCTGAAAGGTTAAGGGTTATACGAGTGGTATCTTGACTGAGCACCGTTACAGGTGCTGGAATGCTGGCTAACTGACCTCCTGAAGTACTAGAAACACTGGCTCCTAGCTGTGTTGATGTGGCACTACAGAGTGATACATCGGGGCTTGTAGTAAGACTAATAGGATAGGGTGCTACAATTTGCACCGTGTCCGATTGTGGCAGACAAACACCATCATCATACACCACTACAAAGGTATCTGGTGTCAACTGCACTGCAATAGGATTGGCAATGGTTGGGTCATTTAATGGTGCTGTAGGTGTCCAGCTATAGGTTGGGTTGCTAGGTGCTGTTCCGCCATAGCTTACATTGGTACTGAGTTGGATGGTATCCAATTCATTATCACAAATAAAAAAGCGATCGGCCGTAGCATTAAAGTTGGTGATGCCAATTATTTCTAGGTTGAGACTGCTTTGTGCATCACAAAGTCCGCCCGGACTTGTTAAGGAATAGGTAATGGTATGATTACCTGTGGGGGTATTGGCTACATCAATTTCGCCTGTATTGCTATTGGCAAAGATGACCCCAGTACTAGACGTGAAGGTTCCGCCGGGTGTACCCGTAATATTGGCTACAGGGTTGGCGGCCGATTGTTGACAATAAACAGGATCACTGTAGTTGAAAGTAGCATCGGGTATACCTATTACAATAATGGTAATGGTATCTGTAGAGCTGCATCCACCATAATTAAATTGCACTTGGAAGACCATCGAGTCAAACGGTGTTGTTATGGGTAGTGTTGGTGCTGTAATAGTAGGCCGTGCTATGGTATCATTGGATATAGTGCCTGTTACGCCACCAATTTGTGTCCATTGGTACTGCCCAAATCCTGCTGTAGTAGTGGGAAAGGTGTCAACATCTAGCACAATGCTTGAACCTGAGCATACAGTTGTATCATTAATACTAACCCCCGGAACAATCACCTCTATAGGGACTCGCTCCTGACAAGTATTGGTAGGTGTATTAACTTCAAAGGCCAAATCAAAGCGATAATTACCTACTTGTGCTTGTGTGGGATTGATGATAGCCCCAATACTGATGGTATCACTGGGCAAGCCTGAAGCCGTAAATACAGTCGCCCCCGGAAAGGCTGTATCAATAGTGGTATAAGGTGCGTACAAATCTAAAGTATCGGTGATGTTTGGAGAACCGGCAGCAACCTGAATACCAAGTTGTTCACCTGGACAAACTACATAACGTCCAACCCCTCCTGTAGTATCGACCAACATTCCACCATTGTTGGCAGGGAATGGTAAGGTATCTAATGTATAGTCTGCATCACAAGGACAAGCGACCGTTCCAGTTCCAGAGTTGGCACTACTAAAGATATTGGTAGCCAGTCCAGAAAAGTTTGTCACCATCAAAATATACACGGAACCTGCTTGTGCATTGGAAACGGTCACAAACTCAATAGAGGCAGGGTCATAACTGCAGGTATCTACCACATTACCACTGCCTATTGGGCCATTCCCCAAGTTGCCACAACTATTGATAGCTGCGGTCAGGTCAGGATAAGGGCCCCACAGGATGTAGTCAATATCTACATTGGCACTGTTTTGCAAGGTAATGTTAATAGACCCTGTTTGGGAAACACTTAGTGTAAAGAATGTAGGGTCAGGAGTAGAACCCAAGCAACCGTAATTATTACCCGCAGGGGCATTATTACCAGTAGTAGTAGCAGCATATTGGTTGACACTATCACAAAATGGAGAAGTAGCTGTACTATTACAGTCGGGACTTTGTGCCACAGTATTTTGTGCTAAAACGACTAAGACAAACAGGAAAAGATAATTGTATAAGATTTTCATAATAATTGTCTGTAAAATGATGCCTCTTGGGCTGTTCAAAAGGCTAAACAATAAAAACAAAAGCCCCTATCATCTATTTGGCAGTAGATGCAGGGGAAGTGGTTTGTTCTAGTTCTTTAATTCTTTTTAGGGTTCTATCTAGTGCTGTTTGGTGTTTTTGGCGCATGGCTGCACTAGTAGTTGGATTGGATTGGCTGTCTGCTACTAGTTGTTGTTGCTTGGGCAGATTGGCCTTTAGGTTTTGTAATTCTTCGGCTGCTGTTATTGGAGGGGGGGCAACAGCTTTGGGGGCTTGCGAAGGGCAGGTTGTGCAGGGTGTGGCCGTTTGTTCTTGGCGTTTGGCATCTAAATCAACTTGCTCATAGCCCATTGCTTTCATGTATTGCAAGGTGGCTGCATCTTGTCCTTTGGATAAAAAAGGAAGAATTAGTAGGGTAAGAAATAAGAATGTTTGTCGCATAATAAGAAATTATGAAAAGGTAAATTTTAGTAGAACATAGATGTTGTGTGTATTAAACGTAATACTAGTCCTTATTAATATTAATACTTCGTGGATTTTTTACTTTTTTTACACTTGCAAAGCAATCTGAACGAGTTTGTACAGTGTACAAACGAATCAGTAAGCTAAAAAAGCATCTTGTATCTAATTGATTATCAGGTTTTTATTATTTTTATTCTGTAATAAACTGATAATCAAACAGATACGATTTCCAACGAAGTAAGGTAATATATCTGAGCTAGGAAAATCATGATTTTCCTTCATGCTTTATCGGTTGATTTGTTGTCTTGCTTGTGACATCGTTTTAAACGGTATAATTTTAGGGTTTAGGATGTAACGTTTTGACAGTTAATAAGATGAAATTATTATATAAAGCAATGTTTTCGCAAAAGTAATATTTATTATTAAAGCGTAACAACAGTTGGGTAATTCTTGTTTTGATTTAACACTATAGAATACAAATCATACTTGATTATTGTTTAGAATTATCTGTAGCGGTTTTTGAATACTAATTTATTGATAAATAACAAGATAGAGTTTGTTTTGGTCGGGGCAATAAATCTATTCTTTAGTGGTGGAGATACATGGAACAAACGTTGGGTAATGTGGCTTTGCTGCCTATTTTGAGGCATTTTGTTCAAGAAAGTTCTATAATACCAATCCATACTCAAAATTAGTATTATGTTCTTCGATAATCCTACTTCTAAATATGGATTGGTATAAGACAGTTTTTTAGTCAAAACTTATTTTTTGATTCAACTTACTTTGCGAAGGCTTGTTGTAAGGGTATTATCAAAAGAAAAATAAGAAGATGCAAGGAACATATTTAGTGATAGGAGGAAGCAAGGGAATTGGCAAAGCAACGGCGCAATTGTTATTAGAACAAGGACATACGGTACATATTATGGCACGTTCTGTTCCAGAGTGGCAGGGAGCGTATACGTTTCATGCAGGGGATGTATTGGAAGGAACATTGCCGAATATAGGCGATACACTGGATGGACTGGTGTATTGCCCGGGAAGCATTAATTTAAGACCTTTCAAGAGCTTGAAGCCAAAGGATTTTCAGGCAGATTTTGACATTAATGTGATGGGAGCAGTCCAAGCTTTGCAACATTATTATCCTGCGCTCAAAAAATCGGACAAGGCATCGGTGGTGTTGTTTAGTACGGTGGCGGTGCAAACGGGAATGGCCTTTCATGCTTCTATTGGTGCTGCCAAAGGGGCGGTTGAAGGTTTGGTTCGTTCGTTGGCGGCAGAGTGGGCACCGAGTATTCGTGTCAACGGTATTGCGCCCTCGATTATGCAGACCGATTTGGCGGCCCGTTTATTGCGTAATGAAAAACAAGTAACGGCCGCACAGGAACGCCACCCGCTCAACAGCATTGGGCAGGCAGAGGATGGTGCGGCATTGGCTAGTTTCTTACTCCAACCTTCTGCCCGTTGGATGACAGGACAGATTATTGGATTGGACGGTGGTATGTCTGCTGTTCGCAAGTTATAAGTAGCATGATATTACAAGAAAAAAAAGTAACAAGAGCGGACTTAGAGACGATGAGCTATGTGCCACGCATCAATTTGGTCAACAGTATTACAGGCTACAAATCGGCTTCTTTGATTGGTACGAAGAGTGCTGGTGGCGTATTGAATGTAGCTGTATTTAGTTCGGTAACGCATGTTGGGTCCAACCCTCCTTTGATTGGGTTTATTGTACGTCCTACTACGGTTAGCAGAAATACTTATGATAACATCAAGGAGACAGGGTTTTATACCATCAATCATATTCATAGAGGCATTATAGCAGATGCTCACCATACATCGGCCAAGTATCCAAAGGAAGTCTCTGAATTTGATAAAACTGTTTTGAATCCAGAATTTAGGGACAATTTTTACGCACCTTATGTACAAGAGGCTGTTGTGAAAATAGGATTAAAGTTTAGAGAGGAAATTCCTATCAAAGCCAATGGTACCTTAATGATACTGGGCGAAATTCAAGAAATGATTTTTCCAGAAGCGTATCAGCTTGAGGATGGATTTGTAGATCTAAATGCCGCCAAAACCGTGTGTATTAGTGGTTTGGATGCGTATCATTTGCCGCAAGAATTGGCTCGGTTGGAATATGCTCGCCCCAAGGATTAAGGGTGCTGTGTGGGCGAATGCTATCTGTAGGGCTGTGGGGGCGAATGCTATTTGTAGGGCTGTGGGGGCGAATGCTATTCGCCCCTACAGCCCTTCCTTGGCTTTGGTATAAACGGATTCTTCAATAATATGCTGGTAATATTCCTCGTAGATGGGTACTATATTATGAATATCAAAACGCTTGGCTTGTTTTAGGGCATTTTGGCTAAATTGCTGGTGGGTGGCTTCATCTTCTAATATTTTTAAGGCATTGGCAGCCATGTCTTTTACGGCACCAATAGGACTTAGAAAACCTGTTAGACCATGAAGATTTACCTCGGCCAAGCCGCCTGCATTGGACGAAATAACAGGCACTTCGCAAGCCATTGCCTCTAAGGCTGATAATCCAAAGCTCTCACTGCTCGAAGGCATAATAAACAAGTCAGAAATAGCCAATAATTCCTCTACGGCATCTTGTTTGCCCAAGAAGGAAATGTGATCGCACAAGTGCAATTCTCTACACAATTGCTCCAAGTTTTGGCGTTCGGGGCCATCTCCAATGAGGATGAGTTTGGAAGGTATTTGTTGACGAACTAGATTAAACACCCGAATAACATCATCTATGCGTTTGACCTTTCTGAAATTGGAAATGTGGGTAAGAATTTTTTCGCCATTGGGAGCAATCGCAAGCTTAAAATGATCTTTGTTGGTTTTTTTGAACCGTTCAAAATCAATAAAGTTGGGAATGACTCGAATTTCTTTTTTTACCGCAAAAAAGTTGAGGGTATCTTGTTTGAGGCTTTCCGAAACCGCTGTCAGGCCGTCCGATTTGTTCATGGCAAAGGTAACAGTAGGAGCGTAAGCAGGATCTTTGCCCACCAAGGTAATGTCGGTGCCGTGTAGGGTGGTGACTACAGGAATGTAAATGCCTTCGCTTAGGAGAATTTTCTTGGCCATATAGGCAACCGAGGCATGAGGAATGGCATAATGTACGTGCAGTAAGTCCAATTTGTCGTATCGAACCACATCCACCAACTTGCTCGCTAATGCTGTCTCGTAGGGTGGATAATCAAACAAGGGGTAATTGGCAAAGCGTACTTCTTTGTAGAAAATATTTCTGTGAAAAGTGTCTAAACGGGCAGGCTGTCGATACGAAATAAAGTGAATTTCATGTCCTCTATCTGCTAAACCTTTTCCTAGTTCCGTGGCTACAACACCAGAACCACCATAAGTAGGGTAGCATACAATACCTATTTTCATGCTATTTTTTTTATGCCATTCGTAATATTATCGGGGATTGTTGGTGCAAAGTTAAGGACTCTTGGGGCTATTCCAAATTTAGTGTTGTTAGAACATACAATTTGTTAAATTGTTTTGCTTCTGATTTATTTTGAATCCTTACTTTGTTACGACTTGATGGGTTGTTATAATTTATGTAACTTCATTTTGCTATAAGGACAATAGGCAGGGCTGTTAAGTTCTAAGTTTAGATTATAGTTAACGCTAAGTTTGTTAATCCCGAAGGGATGAAATGATTGTAGCTTTGTTTGTAAAGCGTATTTTTGAACCCTG
>CAYULH010000175.1:0-6978 GCA_964445645.1 uncultured Aureispira sp.
TACATTACAACAAAACTCTTTGTTTTCATTTTGAAATCCCATCTTCGTTTTGATTCCATTCTGACACTACTCAAACACGCCCCTGCGCCCAAGCCCCTGCTTGATATAGGCACAAAAAAAGGAGTCTCCTATATTATAGACAGGAGACTCACAAATTGCAATGATATATTTATTTTACTTGACTAGATTTTCTATGGCCTCTGCCAATGCCTCTTCCTCTGTTCGGCCATCTAGTGGCTTAAAAACAGTCTGGTACTTGAACACCACGCCCTCAATGGGCAAGGTCTCAAAACCTGTGAGGTGCAGCTCGTGTGCCTTAAAATCATAGACATACTCGCCTAATGTTTCATAAGGAGTAATAACAGGAAGTGCCCGCTCTAAATTGTCCCAACTATACTGATGTGTACTTTTGGGATCAATAATAGTGGCCTCTATAGATACGTTTTGTTGGCGGCTATCGGCCAAGTGATCCAGTATTTGATTCCACTCACGTTGGCTCAATACAGTAGATGTATCTATAGTTTGGCTCTTTACCTCTGGAACAAGGTAGCCATAGTATCGGCTGCGTTCATCTTGTGCAAACGTAATGCAATCTACTCCCAACTCCCCTGCTTTGACAATAGCAGTTTGCGTAAAGCCTACTTTTGAAACCATTATTTTGCGTTTAACAGTCGTGCCTTGAGGCAAATTTTCTACAAAATGTTCTAAATAATGGCTTTCAATTTTTTCATCCAAATGTCTCAACTCAGCAGCATACCAAGTATTAAAATTCATGACATCATCCAAAAAACGAAACCACAAATGAGGTTTAGAAAAATCATCGGCTGCTGCTATATGCAAATCCAAATGATTTTCATTCTCAAACCAATTGTACAACTCAGATTCCAAATTTTCAATCAATTCACTCACAATACTATCTTTTTTTCTGCTAATAAAACTAAAATAATAATAGGGGGTGGCAAATCTCCATTCCAGTTGTACTCAATGTTCCCAGATTCATCCGATCCCCAACGCAATTTGCCATCTGACCAATTGCACAATATATCTCCAGTGGTAGCACTACCTTCTACCAATTTTCCATCTTCTAATACATTCAATTCAATATTTCCCTGCTTGTGACTTCCTAAACGGAGATTTTTTCCATCCCAATTGTATAATACCTTGTTGTAACTAGAATTGCCTTCACGAACATATTGCCCATCAAAGTTATAGGCTACCTCCCCATAACTAGCATTTCCATGAATCAATTTTTTGCCATTCCAATTAAAGATAACTTTGGCCGAACTTGCGCTACCACGCTTTATTTTAAGGGTCATATTCAATAAATTTTAAAAACAGTTTATATAGGTCTCTGTATATTTGTGTACTACAAAGTACTAATACCTTTTGAAGTGCCTATTCTTTTCCTGTTAATTATCATTGAATAAGGTAAGTATAAAAAATGGAAGTGTGTGTGTTTAAACTGTAATTTTATTGCAAAAATCAAAAATCATAACTCAAAATACTAATTACATATTTATAAAAAACATCTTTATTAACTCCAACAGCCACTTGTGTATTGGAGCCACCATCAGCCAGATAGGTTTCTCCAGCATTGGGCGGAACAGCCGAGGCCAATAGTGCTTTTTCTTCTATCTTAAAGGCATCCTCCAAGCCTAAATAACAGGTAGCCAATACATCCCACATGTAATAAGTAGAATGATAACTAGGAATAGTATAAACTGTACTCGCCCATAATTGTCCAGCCAATTGTGCATACTCATAGGGCAAAGCTGCCAACTGCTTCAAAAAATCTAAATGCACAGGCACTTGATTTGTGACATCCAAAGCAATTAATACCAAAGGCAAATCACTAGCTATTAATGCTTGGGTGTGCTGGGGTGCCCAATAAGCATTCCACTCGGCACTGCCATCGTGCCAATGTGCTTGTACATTGCCGCCCACCTCTACGGCTCCCCCCATCCAAACCACTTGCTCAATTTTATGCGCCAATTCGGGGGCCTGCTCCAAGGCCAATACCAAGTTAGAACAAGGGCCTGTCATGAGCACAGTTACCTTGGTAGTCGCTTGTTGCAATTGTTCTATCAATAAAGTAGTGGCTCTAGGCATTTGGCTAGAAGGGGGTGTTTGGATGCCAATCAAACTCGGCAGGGCATTGATAAACATGGGCTGTGCCCGCCAAGCGGGCGGAAAAGCATTCTCTCCATAATAATTGCCCACTCCTATCGGCACTTCCGTTCTTCCAGCTTTGACCAAAATCTGTGCAGTAGCTTGTACAGCAGGTTCCAAGTAGCAATCAGCAGGGGTCACCGTTACGCCCAATAATTCTATATCAGGCATTCTTAATAATAATAACAAAGATAATAAATCATCCACTCCCCCATCATGGTCAAAGAGTACCTTCCTTTTTGCTTTTTTGCTCATTCTTTTTAATAATTTTGCAGCCTAACTAACATTCTACTTACATTATCTCTAAAACAACGGACTTATGAAAACATTTGGCACTTCCATTTTGCTATTTTTATTGGTAATAATAACAAGTTGCCAAAATCGGACTGTTTCCTCCAACCCAGCAACCATAACAGTAGATACCCTAATCACCAAAGACTACCAATTGTACCTGCCCAACAATGCCCAACAAGTCTTGATTTTGTTTCCGGGTGGCGGCACTGTTGCCAAGGATATTGCGGCCAATTTTGCCATTGTAGAGCCAGCCCCCCAACAAAATATTGCCCTGTTTTTGATGAATTTTAATCGGCATTTGTGGCTTACGCCCAACCAATGTGAGCAATTGACCAACCTTATAACCACTGCCCTCCAAGCGCAGCAACTAGAGGACTTGCCTGTGGTATTGGGCGGCATGTCTATAGGGGGCAATGTTGCCACCACTTTGGGTAGCTATTGGCTACAGCAAGAAAAAAAGCCCCCCTTGAAAGGGGTCTTTATTGTAGATGCTCCACTAGATTTATATGCGTTGTATGAGAATGCCTTGTTTGATACCCAACGCCCCGAATTGGACGAGCAACGCCTAGCAGAACCCAATTGGATTGTCAATTATTTCACGGCTGCCTTTGGCACAGACTCCACTACCCTGCTCCACAATATCCAGCAATTGGCTCCATTGACCTATGCCCAACAGCACTGGGAGAATATAGCCCCCCTACAGGGCATTCCTACCCGTTTCTACACCGAACCTGACCCTGCTTGGTGGCAAGCCAACCGCCAAACAGCACACGAACGCACCAATGCCCATAAACTCCAACAATGGACAGCCCTTCTAAAACAACAAAATTGGCAAAAACTGGAATTGATCGAAACCCAAAACAAAGGCTATCGTGCCAATGGCGAACGCCACCCACACAGTTGGTCGATTGTGGAGGTGGAGGAGTTGCTCCAATGGATGAAGAAGATTAGATGATTGTTAATTCTTAAACTAGTTGTTTATGGTATAATTTATTAATTTGGGGGGCAAGGTTGCTTCAAAATTTATTCTCGCTATGCAGACGGCTGATTTTTACCAAATTTTAGATACAGAACTCACTAAGATTGTTGAAGAGGAAAAGGACAATGCTTATATCCAAAGCCAATCCAAACATCCCAACAATCAGAAGTCCTATGCCCTGCTCATTTGGTTCTTGAAGTTTTATGGCAATCCTTTGTATCGTCTAGATTATCAGGAGTACATTACAGATGAGAGTCAAGATTATTCTTGTGATATTGTATTGAGCAAAAAAGACAGCCGAGGAGAAGAGCATTTCTATGTCATCCAATCCAAGTGGAACAATGCAAGAAAGGCCAGCAATACCACTTCTAGAGATGATATTCTAAAAGCAATTGCTGAGTTTAACACCCTGCTCAAATTCAATTTTGACCAATTGAAGCCCAATGAAAAACTGCGCCCTAAGTTAGAAGCACTGCAACAGCATTTGGCCAACAACAAGCAAGTCACCTTTATTTTTCTGGGTTTGGCTTCTTATGATGGAGGTGCCGATGAACACATTGCAGCCTTTAATCAGGCAGATGCCAATGTGCATTTGCAAGTCATTGATATTGACACCATCAAGTCTGATTATATTGCACGCCATTACAAGGGCATTACCCCCATCAATCCATTAGAAAAACAAGAAGATCCTAGTGAATTGACCGTAGAATTGGAGTTGGCACAAGAAGCTGGCAATTTTATCAGCATTCATAAGCCCTTTGAAGCTTATATTGTCCTATTGCGCCCCAATACCATTCATCAATTGTTTGAGCGTTTTCGTTTTTTGCTCTTTCAAAAAAATGTTCGCAATCCATTGCTACAATCCAAATTTAATGAGCAAATCAAACGAACGGCCCAAGAGAATCCCGATTATTTCTGGTATTATAATAATGGGATTACAGGCATTGCCAAATTGCTGCCTCCCTTGGGACAACAAGCACAAAAAATTGCCGTGACGGGCTTTCAAATCATCAATGGCGCACAAACGGTATATTCTATTTATAGGGCTTATAAGGAAGCCAATGCCTTGGAACGTGAAATCATGAATCGGGATATTTTGGTGACCTTGAGGTTAATTCGCTCAGGGGGTGCTGATTTTGATTTGGATGTAACGCGCTACACCAATGCCCAAAATCCTATTAGTGATCGTGCTTTTCGTGCCAATGATCCTGTTCAGTTGCGCTTGCAGGAGGAGTCTTATCAGACGAGTTTCTGGTATGAGAAGAGAGATGGAGAGTTTAGGGAAGTGCCTGAGGGGGTTACTGTGGTTTCTAATGAGGTGTTTGCTCGGGCTTATGCGGAGTTTTATTTATTAGGGAGTGTTTTAAGTGTAACAAGAATTTTAACTCAACGTCGAATAGGTAAAGATATTTTCTTTCTTACTTCAGATGAGCATACTGATGGCCTTTATGATACTATTTTTAGTGATACTATTCCTTTCAAAGCACTACTTACAGCCTATTTATTTCATACTACTTGCCAACAATGGTTTAGGTATTATCGTAGTGGATCATTCTATAGAGGAGTATTGTTTTACGCTAGAATAGTCTATCAAAACTATCAAAATGCCAAGCACAAGACTGATAATGCAAGTATTCTATTGGAAAAGCCATTAACGAAACAACAGAAGTTAACCATCCACAAGACATTAACTTATACTAATCAACTCCTAGTTCAAGCAAGGGGCAGTATTACGATAAAGAATCTAGAAAACACCCCAATAAACCCAGCAGACATAGACAACATTGAATTGCCCAAAGAGCTGCTAGAAGATTTATAAACAAAGCCCAATCAATCAACCACCCCAAAAACCCAACTTGGACTGATTTTTGAAAATAATTGTCATAAAAATGTCTTGGGGACTATACCAAAAAGAAAAACACTCCGTTTTAATAAACAAATCGCCCCTCGATACACCCACTCACTAGATTATTATATATGCCAAAAGCACTACTTTCTATTTTATACCTTACTAGGTAAGCATTCTCCACACACCAAAACAAATAAGATGAAACAGTGCCAAAAAATCATCCTTGGTTTAGCCACCGCTGCAACCGTACTCGCTTCTTGTCAAAGAAACGAAGATCCTATTAATAATGTTCCTCCTGTTTTGCCTACTACGGCTTACAATTATGCCAATGTCACTTATCCTGCACACATACAGCAGGCCATCAATGCCTTGGATAATACGCCTGTAGACAATCAACTAACCGATGCCGGTGCCACGCTTGGGCGTGTTTTGTTCTTTGATAATAATTTGTCTTTGAACAATCGAGTTTCTTGTGCCTCTTGCCACCGTAGCGATGATGGTTTTTCGGATGACCGCCGTTTGAGCCGTGGTTTTGATGGGCAGGACACGCGTCGCCACTCGATGTCAACGCTTAATCTCCGATTTTACTCTAGTGGAAAAATGTTTTGGGATGAGCGTGCCGCCAGCCTAGAGGAGCAGGTATTGATGCCCATTCAGGATCATATTGAAATGGGAATGGATTTGGGCGATTTGGTCGAAAAATTGAAAGGGGTGGATTATTACCCTGCTTTATTTCAGGATGCTTTTGGTAGTACCGATATTACGGATGAAAAAATCTCGAAAGCACTGGCGCAGTACTTGAGAAGTATGGTGACGTACCAATCCAAATACGATTTGGTGCAGCAGGGTTTGGCAACGTTTACAGCACAGGAATTGGCCGGGCAACAATTGTTTGCCAGAAGAGGCCCCAATGGACAACCCAGTTGTCAGACTTGCCACGGTGGTGATAATAATGATATTCATTCTACCAATTTGCATATCGGGCAAGTAGCCACTAGAGTACGTCCGCATGACCCTACAGATTTGGGGGTATACGAAACCACAAATGACCCTGCTGATCGAGATAAATTTAAAGTAGGCACCTTGCGTAATATTGCTGAACAAGCTCCCTATTTGCACGATGGTTCTGCTCCTAGCCTACAAGCACTGTTGGAACAACCAGAGCATAATTTTGGCTTAAATCCTACTGAAATCACTCAAGTGATAGCGTATCTCAATACGCTTACGGATGAAGCCATACAAAACGAGGAAAAATTTAGCAATCCTTTTCCTAGACGTTAAAGACCATAGCAAAATTATATCAATTCCCCTAAATGCTAAAAGAATACTCGTCAAAAGACGAGTATTCTTTTTTTATAATACCAAGAGCTATTGGGTAGTTAATATTTTTTATCCACAATTGTGACTAATAAAAAGAGCAATACTTAAACATTTAAAACATTATTGTGTATACATTAGGTATGAGTCTGTTCAGCATAACAACCTTATATGAAATGCTCTAACAATCCGCATACTTTTATTCAAATATTATAAAATATAATTTTTTATAAAAACATAATTTACAACACCAACAAATAAAAATTATGTATTTTACTCAATGGCACTGAAATTCCTAAGCTTAATGCCTTTGTTCTAATTACATTTTTATACAATCCTTACTTCATTAGTCTGTATACTATACAAACTA
>CAYULH010000176.1:0-6945 GCA_964445645.1 uncultured Aureispira sp.
CCCTTCGGGATTCGCCTTTCGGAGCGTTGACAATTAGAACTTAACAGCCCTGCCCTTCGGGGTTGGAGTGGATTCGCCCGAGACTATCAGACTTATTTTGTGCTTCCTACTACCTAATTAGCAAGCAAAAAAGCATGAAGAATGCTCCATCAAAAATGCTTTTTTGCTATGAATATAGTCGTGATAATGTCTACGAGTCCTACACTTGATTCACCCAATTTACGTACCTTTGAGCTTCTTATTTACCCCAAGTAGTCTAATTATAGTTTCTTATGCAGAATACACTGATTACAATTACAATTGTTGCCTTTGGTTTGCTCTTACTCTCCAATGTCTTTTTTAGGGTCAAAACCTTTAGAACCTTTCAAAAGTTGGCAGATAAAGGCGTGCATTTCAATCGACAACACGTCTTCAATCGTCGTTTATTAGAAGAAGAAATTCTACCCAAATACCCACAAGAGCAAGACCTAATTTTGGCGCATGTTCAAAGTATGAAACTATCCTTGCGTATTTCTAGTCTGTGTATGTTGGTACTCACCATCTGTGGTGGTGTATTGATGTATTACAGAAATAGTCCAAACTAGTCCATTGTTTATGTCCAGCCCAAAATATGCTTTACAAGCCTTACACACCTTTGGAATGCCTGTGTATGCACAGGATTATGTTGCCGTGCATACGGTAGAGGAATTGCAAGCCTTATTGCCCCTGCCACCCCAATTTTTGATACTAGGAGGTGGGAGCAATATGTTGTTTACCCAAGACTTTGAAGGGCTAATTGTACACAACCAAATCAAGGGCATAGCAGTGCTTGAAGAGGATGCTGAAGCGGTTTATGTTCAAGCAGGTGGCGGTGAAGTCTGGCACGATTTGGTGTGTTGGTGTTTGGAGCGCAACTATGCAGGCTTGGAAAACCTATCCTTGATTCCGGGTTCGGTGGGCGCAGCTCCTATTCAGAATATTGGGGCCTATGGCGTGGAATTGAAGGATGTGTTTTTTGAATTGGAAGCCGTGCATTTGCCAACAGGCGAACGGCAGCGTTTTTCTAAGGAACAATGCGCCTTTGGCTACCGAGATAGTGTTTTTAAACGCCAATACAAAGGCCAATATTGCATTACACAAGTCACCTTGCGCTTGCCCAAGCAGGCTGCTCTGAATTTTTCGTATGGTGCCATCCAACAGCAATTAGAAAAAAATAATACGCCTCCATCGCCCCAAGCCATCAGCCAAGCCGTTATTCAAATTCGCCAACAAAAACTACCCAATCCCCAAGAAATTGGCAATGCAGGTTCTTTTTTTAAAAATCCCATCATTTCCTCAGCAAAAGCAGCTGTATTAAAAGAGCAATATCCAACCATGCCTCAATATCCAGCAGCAGCAGGTACCATAAAAGTAGCAGCAGGTTGGCTCATTGACCAATTGGGCTGGAAAGGACATAGACAGGGCGATGCAGGGGTACACGCCAATCAGGCGCTAGTATTGGTCAATCATGGACAAGCAACAGGCGCAGCCTTGTGGGCATTGGCACAACAAATACAAACCTCTGTTCAAGAGCATTTTGGTGTTTTATTAGAACCAGAAGTTAATATTATTGCTTAGGATAATGTGAATCCTGATAATTAATAGAGCAGTTCTTGGAGAATATTCAATAACTTACTTACCTTTGTGAGTGGATAATCATCTCTAAGATGATAATCCACTACACAAACTTCTTTCTTTTCTTTCTTTTTTATGCACCAAACAACTGCTGCAATTCACGCTATTTTCTTGGCCTTAGCTCTGCTGGCTTCCCAATCTTGGGGCTACTTTGCTATGCCCCAGCTAGAGGATATGGCCGTGATACAGCAAAGTGATGTGGAGCAAGAAGAGGGAAATTCTATTTTAGAATTATCCATTCCTACAGCCCCAGAAAAAGGGCCAGAAGTGCGTACAGCACCTCCCAAAACGCCCAAAGATAGCTCTAAATCATCTGTTTGGGCTACCTTACCAGCATCCAACTATAAATGGACAACTCAGCTCCATTTATCTTGGGCAGCAGTAGTTTATGGTATTCCTAGACCTCCTACTACTAGTAGTGGACATCCACATAGTTATGGCAATAAAGGTCCCCCTCAATTGGTTGCTTAATCAATAGAACAACATGGCTTAGGGATGCTTATGCCCAAGAGTCAATTCCTTCTGAGTATAAATTATTATAATTTACAACCACTCAGAAATTCTAACAAAAAATCTATATTCGCACTTTATTATAAAACAACCGTTCTATTGGTTGTCAAAAGTATCGTGTATCTAAGTAGGAATGCTAGTTGTTTGCAGTATGCAATGCACTGAAAATTAAGCAACTCCTTATTCCATAGATTATTATTTATTTTTATAAACAAAAACAAACAATGCAAGGAAAAGCACTGATCAAATTTTTTACAGCAATTGCCTTATTGGTAGTTGCGTATCAATTTGTCCTTTGGTTTCCCACCAAGAGCGTAGAAAGCAATGCTGACGCTTATGCCATAGAAGGCGTAGAAGGGATGGAAGAATCTTCTGTAAAGGAAGAACGCAAAGATTCACTTAGAAATGCTTATTTGGATTCTGTAGCTACAGAGCCTGTATTTAGCATAGGAATCAAGGATTACAACTACCAAGAACTCAAGAAACAACAGTTGGCTTGGGGATTGGATTTGCAGGGGGGTATGAGTGTGGTACTACAAGTAGACCTCAAAGACCTAATTGTGGCACTATCAGATGATAGCCAAGACCCCAAATTTTTGGAGGCATTGGAGCAAGCCAAAGTAGCCCAACAATCGGCTCAAACCGATTATGTAACCCTATTTGGAGAGGCGTACAATGCCATTGGAGAGCGTCCATTGGCTCGTATATTTGCAACCAATGACAAATTGAGAGATGATATTAATATTGAGTCTAGCAATGAAGAGGTGTTGCAAGCCATCCGTGATATTTCGGGTGAGACGGTAAAAAGCACACACAAACTACTCAAAGAACGTATTGACCGTTTTGGTGTAGCACAACCTGTTGTTTCTTTGGACGAAAGTACCGACCGGATTACCGTAGAATTACCGGGGGTACGCAATCCTAAACGTGCCCGTAGTTATTTGCAAGCTACTGCCAACTTGGAGTTCTGGGAATTGTATGAGAATGTAGATATTCAGAATGATTTGATTGCCTTGAACGAGACTTTGAAAGAAGAGCGCCGTTTGGAAAAAGCTGCCAATGAGCCTGCTACAGAAGAAACAGGAGACTCTACAGCTACTACTACAGAAGAGGATACCGACTTGGGTACTTTAGAAGAGGATACCGATTTAGGTACACTGGATGAAGAGCCAGATAGCAATGAATTGGATGTATTGGGCGATTCTACTTTGGCAGGTTTAGATTCTGGAGGCGACTTGGGCGAAGATTCTACAGATGTAGGGCCTTTGTTTGAGGTGTTGCAACCCAATTTTGCCCGTTCTAATGCAGAGCGTACAGGGGTGATTGGTTACGCAGAAGTAGCCAACAAAGATGCTGTAATGAAGTTGTTGAACAGTGAGGCGGCTAGAAAAGCATTGGGTGCTAAATCGAGAAGTGTGCGTTTTGTATGGGATGCCAAGCCATTTAAGACAGATGCTACTCTCACAGGAGAGCCTAGCAAACGTTTTGTTGCTTTGTATGCCTTAAATACGAAGAATAGAAAAAATTCTACCTTGAACGGAGAGCGTGTAATCAAAGCGTTTGAGCAGCCCAATCAAACAGGGCCGGGGTATGCGGTTTCATTGAGCATGGATCAAGAAGGCGCACGTGCTTGGAAAAAAATGACTACGGATAATGTCGATCGCCAAGTAGCAGTGGTATTGGATGACCAAGTATATTCTGCTCCTCGTGTTAATGAGCCTATTCCAAACGGAAATACATCTATCTCTGGTGGTTTTGAAACTGTAACAGAAGCAGCAGATTTGGCCAATATCTTGAGTGTAGGTAAATTGCCTAGCAAAATCGAAATTATTGAAGAAGCTGTAGTGGGACCAAGTTTGGGTGCAGAAACGGTATCGGCTGGTTTGTGGTCATTATTTGTAGGATTCCTATTGGTATTGTTCTACATGTTGGGCTACTACGCTATGGCAGGGGTGATTGCTGTAATTGCATTGTTCCTCAACATCTTCTTTATTTTTGGTTCGTTGGCTTCCTTTGGTACGGTACTAACCTTACCGGGTATTGCAGGTATCGTATTAACCATTGGTATGGCGGTAGATGCCAACGTTATCATCTTTGAGCGTATTCGTGAAGAATTGCGTGGTGGTTTGGTCTGGAAAGAAGCGATTGTCAAAGGATTTAGCCACTCGTATTCGGCTATTTTGGATGCCAACATCACTACCTTAATTGTAGCCTTTATCTTGTACCGATTTGGATTGGGACCAATCAAAGGTTTTGCCACCGTATTGGGGATTGGTGTTGTTTGTTCGGTATTCTCTGCCGTATTGATTGGCCGCATGTTGTTCGATTCTTGGATGGAGCGCAACAAGGAAGTAACCGTTTGGGCTGGATGGTCTAAAAATATCTTGGCCAACCCCGGTATTGACTTTGTAAGCAAACGCAAAGTAGCTTATGCTGTTTCAGGGGTGATCTTGGTAGCGGGTCTAATTTCTATGGCTACTAGAGGTTTTGAATTGGGGGTTGACCTCAAAGGTGGACGCTCTTATACAGTACAATTTGCCGAAGATGTAGACGTGACCAAATTCAAAGGTGAGTTATTGACTTCTTTTGCTGCTCTAGGATTAGACGAGGGTAATGTGGATAAAGTAGTAGTAAGAGAATTTAGCAAATCTACACAAGCCAAGGTTACAACTTCTTTCTTGCAAGGAAGCGCAGAATTGGATGCTACGGCTATCAATGCAGATTCTATTGTACTACAAAAAGTATTTGAAGCAGCCAAGCAGTATACGGGCAAGGCTATGGTTTACGAAGATTTTGCAGCAGGAGAACCTATAGAGGGGGGCGCAGAAGGTGCTTTCTACTTGAGTGCCTCTTCCAAGGTTGGACCTACCATTGCCGATGATATTAGAAACTCAGCAGGATGGGCAGCAGGCTTGTCACTCTTGTTTATTTTCTTGTACATCTTGTTCCGATTCAATAGATGGCAATACAGTGCTGGTGCATTAGCCGCATTGGTACACGATGTTTTGTTTGTATTATCTATCTTCTCTATTTTCCAAGGCATCTTGCCCTTCTCTTTAGAAATCAACCAAGCCTTTATTGCAGCTATTCTTACAGTGATAGGTTATTCTATCAACGATACGGTGGTTGTGTTTGATAGAATTAGAGAGGTAGGACGCGATATGCAGGACAAAGCTGGATTTAAGGAAATCGTGAATATAGCTGTTAATAATACCATCAGCCGTACTTGTATTACCTCGTTGACTACTTTGTTGGTAGTATTGATTTTGTTCCTATTTGGAGGATCAGGAATTAGTGGTTTTGCCTTTGCCTTATTGATTGGTATTTTGGTAGGTACTTATTCTTCTATCTTTATTGCAACACCTGTAGTAGTAGATACCACTGGAGATAGCAACATCTTTGATGCGCCTGTGGTAGAGGAAACTCCAGAATCTGACGAAAATCTTACAGAAGCTTAACAATGAGCTAACTATGTAAATGAATATAGGGCTGTTCTCTAAGGGGAACAGCCCGTTTTTTTTGTCTACTGTCCAACAATTGAACAAAAAATAACTATCTTTGCAGCAGATTTTGGATGAGTTAGCTCAATAGTAGCTCAAAAACAAACCAATCCAATTTAATTGTCAAAAACAAAACCTACATAGGGGAAAACGGATGCTAGTTGCATCTTATGGGCAGTAGTACTTAAAACCAAAATAGCTACTTATTCATTAGACCAAAACCCCTGTATTGGGTTAATTTTATTCATAACGCACACGCAAACTGTGCCACAAAAAATAGAAACATGAAAGGAAACGATCAATTTGTATCCGCAAAAGATGAATCGCCAAGAATGTTTGAAAACGATGTGTTGGATTATTTCTCAAGAGCACATCCCATTTCTGTACCGTTAATTTTTATTCCAATTATTCTCTATTTTCTTTATTCCTCCTTTAGTTTGGGAATGGGAGTACTGAACTTTGTAGGAATCTTTTTTTCAGGAATTATTATTTGGACTTTGTTCGAATATTTCCTACACCGTTATTTGTTTCACTTACAAATAGATAGCGATTGGGGTCGTCGCCTACACTTTATGATTCATGGTTGTCACCACGACTATCCCAATGACTCTATGCGCTTGGTTATTCCTACAGGAGCCAGTTTGACCTTAGCGTTTATGGTATACTGGTTGTGCTACTTCTTTATTGTATATCTAGGTGGAGGAAGTACAGCAGTCTTACATGCCTTTTTTGCTTCTTTTGTAATTGGCTATGTGATTTATGATATGATGCACTATGCTACACATTATGCCAAATTCAAAAACAAATGGTTTAGAGAAATCCAAAAAAACCACCTCGATCACCACTATGTAGATCACGACAAAGGCTTTGGATTGAGCAATGTATTTTGGGATCGTGTATTTGGAACAGCCCAAGAAAGCATCAAGAAAAAGAAAAAATAAGAAGAATTAGCTAGGGCGGTATTACAAATTGAAGTTGTTTAAAAATGGAATTGTGTTGAACCGAGGCCATAGCCGAGCTCACGCAAGTATAATGAGTACTAATTTAGTTCTAACCGAGCCTGCGAGCTCACGAAGTAATCAAGGCACTCGCAAAGCGATCTGCGATGCTTGTGCCTAGAGGCACAACTACTCAGCGTATTTAGCTCATAGCAGCGCTATGGGGTCAACCGAGGCCATAGCCGAGCTCATGAAGTAATTTTTAACGATGAGTAGGGCGAAATTAGCTTTCATTAGCGACATTAGGCTAACCGAGCAACGCGAGCTCATGCAAATAAATTTAA
>CAYULH010000177.1:0-6826 GCA_964445645.1 uncultured Aureispira sp.
TTGTGTTCAAATTGTCCTTCCCATCCTTCAAATCCTCAGGTTTTGGCGCTGGTGGACGATTTGACGGGGGTGCAGGTGGCTGCGTTGTGTTCAAATTGTCCTTCCCATCCTTCAAATCCTCAGGTTTTGGCGCTGGTGGCTTTGGTGCTGGCTTCGGCTTCGGCTTCGGCTTGTTACCTGTTACGGCATCAGCGTATGACACCCCATCTCTCACATTGGAATCATTTGGATCTTTCGGCTTCGGCTTTGGTGCTGGAGCTGGATTCGGCTTCGGCTTTGGTGCTGGAGCTGGATTTGGCTTCGGCTTCGGTGCTGGAGCTGGATTTGGCTTCGGCTTTGGCTTTGGCTTGTTACCTGTTACGGCATCAGCGTATGACACCCCATCTCTCACATTGGAATCATTTGGATCTTTCGGCTTCGGCTTTGGTGCTGGAGCTGGATTTGGCTTCGGCTTCGGCTTTGGTGCTGGAGCTGGATTTGGCTTCGGCTTCGGCTTCGGTGCTGGAGCTGGATTCGGCTTTGGCTTCGGCTTCGGTGCTGGAGCTGGATTTGGCTTTGGCTTCGGCTTTGTCGAAGTTGTTGGCTTTGGCTTCGGCTTTGTCGAAGTTGTTGGCTTTGTAGTTGTAGTTGGTTTTTTCTTTTTTTTCTGAGCCATTATGCTTTACTTTTAGATGTTCTAAATTAAAAATAGTTTAGGTTAAAAGCCTTGCATACTATCCAAGAAAGCATCACCTCCAGCAATCGAAGGAGCTTGTTGTGATTCCATTTCTGTTTTAAAGCGGCCATAGTTATTCTGAGCATATTTCACCATTTCATCTGCTCGATCAAGAATTGCTTGAATTTCTGGGCTAATTCCTCCTGTAGCAGCTTCGCCTGCATTAGTATTGCCTGCCAATCTAGCTTGGATTACAGCAATTACTTTTTGGATAGATGGTTCTTGACCAACGATTTTGGTGTAAGGGCCATTTATTGCTGCTGCATTTTGATATTGAGCGGGAGCAGCTTGGTATACCGTTTTGAGTTGGCTGATGTTACCAAGCAATTCTTGAACGGCTGTTAGATCTTGTTGATTCAATGATCCGTTGTCTGCTTTGATTTTTTCGATGGCACCTTTAACAGCCGCCATACCATTAGCTGAGGTGGATAGCAATGATTTCAATTCTGTTGCATCATAGCCTGTACCTGCTGCTTGCTGTGGGCCTGCTGCTTGTTGTGGTTCTGCTGCTCCTTGTTCTTCTGCTGCGGCTTCTGCAATTGCTGCTGCAGATGGCTCTACTACTTTGCACTTGAGTCCTTTCAGACAGGGTTTTAAAGCTTTGAACAGTTTTTCCCATTTTGGTGCAGGCACTTTGCATTTGGGGTGTGGTTCAAAACAAAGCATAAGACCCGTTTCTGTTTGTTCGGCATAGATTCTTCCTGTTGCTGCATCTTTCTGGGTAGCAGACGAGCGCTGGTCTACTTTACCAGACTTCATTTCTACCGAAACAAAATGCTTCGCCACCTTCTTCTCTTTGCCCAGAACGAAGACAGGGCCTATCGGTTTGTTGGTTGTTGGGTTTTTAAAGAAATCATTGACAATATAAAATGGAACATAGCCATTCAAATTCTTCGTCAATTTGGTCACAGCACCTTTGGCTGCGGCTATTGATGCCTTGTGATCCAAAGTAGATTCTCCCAATTTTGGATTAAAATCTGAAACTTTTGCAGGGCACACAATAGTTTTGATCAACTGTTTTTCTTGTAAATCTGACATAACTTCTAGTTTTTAAAGTATAAATATTTTTGTTATATTTTTATTAAAAGCGCAAATTTTGCTTTTTGTGACATCAATAAAGGTAAACAAAAAAAACTAAAAAAAATAACTGTTTTTATAAAAAACTCTCTAAAAAGCCATTTTCTAGAAAAAAAAGCCCAAAACAGAACACTATCAAAATATAATTTCACTAAAAAGAGATTTTAAGTGTGTTTTATGAAGCGATAAACGCTATTTGCAAAAACAAGAAGGGTATGTATGACTTGTATTTTTGTAATACAAAACCAGCGAATAGATAGGTAGCATTAAGTATATACAGATAGTATATTGCCCAAAACACAAGATATACAGCTTAAAGCTCCATTATATAGGTACAAAAGGTAAAGAGATAAACTTGCGTCAATTGTAGATTGTTCTTTCACTTTATTATACATTACAAGCCTAAAAGAGAATTGGAGTACATAACAATAATACTCTAAGAAGTCTATAACTCTAGTAATCCTAATTCATTCATCATCAAGTATTGTCCTACAATATTGGTATAAACAAAAGAGCCTTCGCTAAAAAATGCACAAATCTACCTAAAGCAAGTATTACATTTCTACAAAAGTTTTAAAATAGTTTTTTTTTGTTTTTTGTGACATTTTCATATCTTCAAGAAACAAACCATAAATGACACCATTAAAAAGCGTCATAAAAATTAATTTAAAATAAAAATTAATTAAACTTAAACAAGTTAAACATGAGCAAAAAAAAGTTAGAAGAAGACATCAAAGCAGCTTTGAAAGAACAAAAGAAAGAGCAAGCTAAAAATCTTGCTAAACAAGCTATTAGTAAACATCCTGATGATGCTTTTGGATACGCTTTGTTGGCAGAGGCATTAATAATGGATAGACCTATTCCTTTTATTAAAGCAGAATATTGTTTGGCCAAAGCCTCTCAAATAGAGCCAAAAAACACAGACTATTTAGCTAGATTTGCGACATTGAAAGATCAACAAAAGCAGTTTGACAAATCACAATTGCTTTGGGGGAAAATTGTAGGTTTAGATCCAACCCATCTTCAGGCTTCAATGAAACGAGGAGGGTATTTGATGAGAAATAATAAAAACTATAGATATGCTATTGAGTTTTTTGATAAGGTTATTGAACACCATCCTGAGTTTCCCCGCAGTTACTTTATGAAAGCGGTGTCCAACCTTGAGCTAAAAGAATATGAAGCGGCATTGAGTGATTATGAGAAGTTTGTGGAACTTAAAGGGGGGGAAGAGGATGAAAGAGACTTGCGTGTTAAAAAAAGAATCATGGATGGTCTTAATCCACCAGAAGAAACTGTAGAACAAGGAGCAACAGAAGAACCCACTATAGAGTCTTAATGAATAGTGGTTATTTCCCTTCAAAAGTGCAAAAAAAACCTCGCTTTAGTATTCGAAATACTAAGCGAGGTTTTTTTTATGTATACAATCTAAGACCTTGTTTTTTCTTGGGGTGTTTTTTTCATCCGCCCCTATTATGATTCCAATTCAAGCAGGCACTTTTAATTTTCAGTAATTCATCTGCGCTACTAACAATCCTTCCCTTTAATAGAACCAATGAGTCCATCTACGAGCGTCCTTCCAGATTTTTCTTTGTAGTAGGTCTATATCAAACACCATCAAGGAGTCTAATATACCAATGTGAGCATCTAAGAATTTAATGTGACTATTAAAAAATAAAATTAACAACAAAAACATCAACTTTTTTTACAAAAAAAAAGTTTTAATAAGAATATTAATTTAAAAAATTTTAGCTCGTTTATTTCAAGTCACATTATACAAATAAAAATAAAACAAACCTAATTGATCCTCAAAATAAGTTCATTTAAAGGCATTTTTCTTATAAAAACGCAACAAAGGTGGTATAAAGGATTAATATTATAATTTTACAAAAAAGTTAACTTGTAAAAAATAGGCTCTATACTACTTTTAATTTTTTAGAAAAATTTCTTAAAAATGTGACAAATCTGTATCTTTCATGAAACCATGCTGTTGTTACCCAAACAAACCACAAATTATTGATAATAATACTTTGTGGATTTTTTTACTTTTTCATCAGAAAGATAAAAAAATATTTTATTCGTTTGATTATCAAGGCACTACATTCCAGTGATTTACACTTATTGTTTTGAAATTCAATTAGATACGATTTTACCTCGAAGTAAGGTGATGAGGTTTTATCCATTTTTTCAATTTTTAATTGAATAACAAGCACATCGCCTTTCATTAAACAATACTATACTATGAATAAAAACCAGCTAAAACAATCCATTAAAGTAGCCTTGCAGAGAGGTGAAAGAGAACAGGTAGAATTGCTTTCTAAAGAAGCTGTAAGTAACTACCCTGAGGAACCTTTTGGCTATGCTTATTTAGCGGAAGCTCTACTAATGGATGACCCCACACACTACAATCAAGCAGAGCTTTATTTAGCCAAGGCATCTCAGTTATCTCCAGAGAACACCTTATATATGTCTTTATTTGCTACACTTAAATCGGAACAGGGAGAAGAAGAGGCTGCTCAGTTGCTTTGGGACAAAATTCTGACTATGGAACCCAGTAATATGGAGGCACTTTTGGCAAAAGGATGTTATTTGTTGTATACGAATCAAGATTACAAACAAGCAGTGGAATTATTTGATCAAGCTATACAATATCATATTGATCATGCTCCAAGTTATTTGCATAGGGCTCATGCGTATTTGGGGTCTAAGCAATACGAAAAAGCGCTGAATGATTTTAATCATGCTTTTCAGCTCAACAATGAGGAAGCCAACAAAAAAGCACTATTACTCAAGTTGAAGATATTGCAAGGTCTAAACCATACAGAAGCACTTATTGAAACGTACAAAAATCTCTTAACTTTTGAACCAGATCATGCGCCTTATCACCTTGAAGTAGCAGAATTATTGTCATTTTCGGGTAGGCATAAAGAAGCAGCGGAGCATTATGAAAGTGTTATGGAATTACAGAGTTACCAAAATACAGCCATCGCTTATGCTTGGGGAGAAGCACTTTATGAAAGTCAACAATATGCAAAAGCTCTAAAGGCGTTGGAGCTCTTTGCACAGGGGGCATCAGATTCTTTGATAGTTTTTTTGAAACAAATACCTATATATATTCATCTAGGGCAATATGAGGTGGCTTTACAAAAAATAGCCTTGGTAAGAAGAAATAATGAAGATGAGGAGATAGAAAATCACCTAAAGCTCAAAGAAGCTGAAGTGTTATTTCACTTAAAATATTACAAGGAAGCTATTTCTATACTAGAATTGATTTTGCAGGCGAATGATGCTCCCCAAGCAGAAGTGTATTATTGGTTGGGCAAAGCTTGGTTTATGATAGATGAATTGGCGGAGGCATACCAAGAATTGAAAACCGCTGCTCTAAAAGGTCATGTTGCAGCTGCTAATTTTCTAAACAAGTATTTGCAAGATTATTTGTATCAATTGCAAAAAGAAACATTGGAGGCGAGTAGTAAAGCAATTGAGGTCAACTCTCAATCTAGTTTTATCAAAAAAATTAAAGGAAAAATTTGGCGTTTTGATACGATAGAACAGCAATCAAAACCATATACTCAGGAGCAATTGAAGGCGATTAACAATAAAATGGCTCTTCTTACTATATGTGTTACCGAACAAGGGCTTGTTTTGGTCTTGCAAGAAAACATCACTCTTTTTGCCTATAAAATAAATAAAGAAACCTCCAATAGTATTCGTGTTCGTGTAGTAGCATTGGACCAGCTTTCCCATCTAGATATAACCCTGCGGCTCAACAATAATGGCCAGCTCAATTATCAGTTTGACTCCACTCCTAATCAAACTATTGTACTAAAAGAAGTTGCGCCTAATAATTTGGATACTCCTACCAAGTCGCATTTAAAAAAAATTGCCCAGCGTAAGCATTTAGAACTTCTTGGAAAAAACATCCGTCCATTTGTTAAGGCGGTTTGGGGGTAGCATTATTGGGGTTGTTGTTGTATGCTGCTCCATTAATTATTGCTCGTTTTGCATTGCAGACAGCTCTATAACAAGAAAAGTCCTTCCAGAAACTGGAAGGACTTTTTTTATCTCTGCAAAGACGCAATAAAATTTATTTTTTTTGTATAAACTTTCATCACACCTATTAAGCATAAAGGCTATCAAGCATTTCTTGACCTGCTGGAAGCGGCTCACTGTTTGCCAAATCTTGTTCTACAGCTTGCTTAGTTTGTTCAGCTTCTTGAGCAAGTGCTTCTGCATCTGCCAATAGTGCTGCCAAATCTGGATCATCTGCAAATAGACTGCCCATATCCATATCATCTGCTCCTGCTGTATCTTGAGCGGGTTGAGTAGCTAATGTTTGGTCTATTTTGCTAATTATTGCTTGAAGCTTAGGTTTTTGCCCTACAAGTGTTGTATATGTTTTCTGTAATTGAGTTTTTACATTAGCAGGGGCAGAAGCATACATTGTTTCAAAAGACTCTAAATTGGCCAACAAATCAGCAACTAATGTTCGATCAGCATCTGTTGCTGTGCCTGCTTTGATTTTTGGAATAACAGTCGTTGGAAGTCCTTTGATTCCAGTTGAAATAGTAGTTATCAACGTTTTGAGTTCTGCAACGTTAAACGTTGGAGCAGCTGCGGCAGCTGGGGCTGGCCCTGCTGCGGCTGTGGTGGTTGCTGCTTCTTCTGCTGCGGCCTCTGCTAATGCTGCTGCAGATGGTTCTACTACTTTGCAGCTAAGTCCTTTCAAACAAGGTTTTAAAGCTTTGAACAGTTTCTCCCATTTTGGTGCAGGCACTTTACATTTGGGGTGTGGCTCAAAACAAAGCATAAGACCCGCTTCTGTTTGTTCGGCATAGATTCTTCCTGTTGCTGCATCTTTCTGGGTGGCAGATGAGCGCTGGTCTGCTTTACCAGACTTCATTTCTACCGAAACAAAATGCTTCGCCAATTTCTTCTCTTTTCCCATAACAAAGACAGGAGCTATCGGTTTGTTGGTTGCGGGGTTTTTAAAGAAATCATTGACAATATAAAATGGAACATAGCCATTCAAATTCT
>CAYULH010000178.1:0-6804 GCA_964445645.1 uncultured Aureispira sp.
CCAGCAGGGTTTGCACGGCCTTGACATCCTTTTCGTCATTGTCGCCACCCACGCCAACGGAGCCACTAATTGCATTGGTATCGGTTGTGCTGTCATTACCACCGCCATTATTATCATCCGAATTAGAATCATCTACTCCAGCTAGTTTGTTCCAAGTAGGGCTGTCAGGCTCGATAGTTCCAGAGATGGGTTGGATGCCGTTGTTTTGCTGAAATTTTTTGATAGCAGCTTTGGTTTTTGGGCCACAATCGCCATCGACCACAACCCCCAGCAGGGTTTGCACGGCCTTGACATCCTTTTCGTCATTGTCGCCACCCACGCCTACCGAGCCATTGATGGTTTTGCTTGTCTCGGTGCTGTTGGCACCAATCGAGGCATTGATTTTTTGGATAAAGGGCAATAATTTTAATAATTTTTCTGCTTTTTTGTTGTGAACAGAAGTGTCTTGGGGGTTATTGTGTAAGGCCAAGTACTGGCTAATCTGCTCCTCCAAGTGAGCTAGTCGTTCTAAAAGTCCCATAAATTAAGCTAGTTGAAATTGGATGGTCTGTTTATTTGGTCGTAAAAATAAGGTCAGGTCAAAGATATGTTTACTGGTCGTGATGGAGTTGTGGAAACCCTCACACAGTAAATTTAAGTAATATAAACCAAAAAAACAAGCTTAATTTTATCTTCTTACAAGAGTAGAGGTATGGAGGGGCGATTATACCCTTGTATTTCTTACCATAAAAAAAGCCCTTTGAGGAAATCCCCAAAAGGCTTTGTTGTCTATATCCGAGTCTACGGACTGGATGGTTATAATGGCTTGTCTACATCATACCGGGCATTCCACCAGGCATACCACCGGGCATACCAGCAGGGCCAGCATTTTCTTCAGGAATGTCATTGATAACACACTCTGTAGTTAAGATCATAGAAGCAATGGAACCAGCATTTTCTAGGGCTACACGTGATACTTTTGTTGGGTCAATAACACCTGCTGCTTTGAGGTCTTCGTAAGTTTCTGTACGAGCATTGAATCCAAAAGAACCTTCTCCTTCACGTACTTTCATTACTACAACAGAACCCTCTAGTCCTGCATTGTTTACAATTGTTCTCAAAGGCAATTCTAAGGAGCTGCGTACAATATTGATACCTGTAGTCTCATCGTCATTGGCACCTTCAAATCCTTCTAGGGCATCAATGGCACGTACCAAGGCCACCCCACCACCAGCAACAATACCTTCTTCTACAGCAGCACGAGTAGCGTGCAAGGCATCATCTACACGGTCTTTTTTCTCTTTCATTTCTACCTCAGTAGATGCACCTACATACAATACCGCAACGCCACCAGACAATTTGGCCAAACGCTCTTGTAGTTTTTCTTTGTCATAATCAGAAGTCGTATTCTGAATTTGATTTTGGATTTCATTGATACGAGCCTGAACATTTTCTTCAGCACCAACACCATTTACAATAATAGTATTGTCTTTGTCAATAGTCACGCGCTCACAGCTTCCCAAGTGTGCCAATTCTACAGCTTCTAGGCTGTGTCCTGTCTCTTCAGCAATCAAGGTACCACCTGTTAGGATAGCAATATCTTGCAACATGGCTTTGCGGCGATCGCCAAAACCGGGTGCTTTTACAGCCGCTACTTTTAGTCCCAAACGCAAACGGTTGACTACCAATGTGCTCAATGCTTGGCTTTCTACATCCTCTGCAATAATCAATAGAGGACGGCCAGCACCATGTGCTTTTTCTAGTACAGGAACAATAGATTGGATGTTGGAGATTTTCTTGTCGTGGATAAGAATGAAAGGGTTTTCAAATTCTGCTTCCATAGACTCTGTATTGGTTACAAAGTAAGGAGACAAATAACCACGGTCAAACTGCATTCCGATTACTTTTTCTACATACGTTTCACGGCCTTTGGCTTCCTCAACCGTGATAACACCATTGATCGTTACCGCTTCCATTGCCTCGGCAATCAAGGTACCAATTTCAGCATCGCCATTGGCAGAAATAGAAGCTACTTGCTTAATTTTTTCAAAATCGCTACCGATAATTTCAGAGCTATCTTTGAGGAATTCAATGACTTTGTTTACGGCTTTGTCTACCCCGCGTTTCAAATCCATAGGATTAGCTCCAGCAGCTACACTTTTTAATCCTGCATTAACAATAGCTTGTGCCAATACAGTGGCAGTAGTGGTGCCATCACCAGCCACATCGGCAGTTTTGGCTGCTACTTCTTTTACCATTTGAGCACCCATGTTGGCAATTGGATCTTCCAATTCTACCTCACGTGCTACCGAAACACCATCTTTGGTGATGTGTGGTGCGCCAAAGCTTTTTTGGAGTACTACGTTACGGCCTTTAGGGCCCAATGTTACTTTTACAGCATCGGCCAATGCGTTAACACCTTCTTGTAATTTATTGCGAGCATCTGTACTAAAACTAATATTTTTAGCCATGATTCTTGTTCGTTTTTTTATTATTTAATTTAAATAAAATAGTGATAAGATGGGATAGGGCTTGAAAAGATTAATCCAAGATCAACAAAATGTCGTCTTCTTTCATGATTAAATAATCTTCTCCCTTGTGGCTTACTTCTTGACCAGCATATTTGCCATACAATACAACATCATCAACTTTGACAGTCATTTTTTGGTCGTCTTTGCCCGGCCCAACAGCAACAACGGTTCCACGCAATGGTTTTTCCTTAGCAGTGTCAGGAATAATGATACCACCCTTAGTTGTTTCTTCTGCGGGTGCAGGTTTTACCAAGACTCTATCATTAATTGGTCTCATAGTAAGTGTATTTTATTTTTGGTTAAAAAATTTAAATTTAATAGGTAGAAAAAAAGTTTTTCTACACAACAACCACTATTACACATCTTGTACCAAGTGATTTTTTGTGTCTTTTTGTCAGTTTTTGATTCTTTATGAAATTACAAACTGCCATTTTATTACACAATATTTTTGTTTAAGAAAAAATAGGCCACGATTTAGGAGTCAATTTGTACCAAGAAATGTAACAAAACGTTGATAAATTAGTATACTAGCAAAGGATTATTCCAATTGAAAAATCATACTACAAAAGCCTAAACGTGCGTACAGAATTTGAAGAACAAAGAGAGAGCCTCTATGCGCTAATCAAAAGCCCTGATGAACAAAATGTAGTGGTTGGAGCCATTATAGCCAAGGGCAATCCCGAACTTTGTCAGGATTTAATACAAAATGCCCATCAATTCATTGAAGAGAAGTGGGAGCGAAGAATGATTGTTAACATCATCAAGGTGGCTACAGAAATTCCTGAAATTAAGCAACTACTAGAGGCTCGTTACCAAGAGCTTATTCAAAATCTGATGTATAATTATGAGCTTATTGACGATAAAAAAGTAAATCTGAATTATTTATTGCGTTTAGTTGGCAATTGGTCATCTAGATTCTTGCGACAAGCCTCGGTCAATTGGGAGCCACAGCCATTGACACAAGAAGTGTTGGCAACCCTACCAATCGAGCATTTGGACATGGAAGATCAGGCTTGGCCCACCTTTCCAAATTGGTTGCCCTATTTGCAACAATTAAAAAGCATTAATCTTAAGAATACCTTGCTTAAGGAAGTGCCGGCTGCCATTCAGCAATTGAAGCAGTTGACCCATTTGGTTTTGGATGATAACCAGCTCACTACATTGCCAGAGAGTTTGAGCCAATTAAAAGAATTGAAGGTACTCTCGGCAAAAAACAACCAATTGCAATCCTTGCCGGCATCTATTGGGGCATTGCAGCAATTGGAGCAAGTTTCTTTTAGAAACAACCAACTCCAAGCATTGCCACCCAGCACAGCACAATGGACACAGCTCAAGGAGCTAGACTTGGCCGACAACCAGTTTGCCACCCTGCCAGCTTGGCAGCAGCCTTTGCCACAGCTTCAAACCATTGATTTGAGTAGCAATAACTTTGCACATCCTCCAGAGAGTTTGCAACAATGTCCTGCTTTGGCCAAGCTCAATTTGTCCAGAAACAAATTGGTAGCTTTGCCTACTTGGCTAAAAGATTTGAAGCAGTTGAGAAAAGTTTATTTGGCCAATAACCAGTTGACAAAGTTGCCCGAAAATCTATTTACCCTGACTCAGATTAGTGCGCTTTATTTGTATAATAACAAGCTCACCCAATTGCCCGATACTTGGCACCAGCTGCCTAATTTGACCTATTTGGATTTGGAAGAAAATCAACTAACAGCATTGCCAGCCTCTATTGGACATTTAACCAAATTGCAACGCTTGCTGCTTTCCAAAACTGCCCTTCAAACCTTGCCTAATACGGTATTAACATTACCAAAAATCAAGAAAATAAGCTTCAAAGATACGCCCTTGTCCAAGCAAGTCAACAAAGAATTTGTACGCAAAAAAGAAGAATTAAAAGAATTGGCGGCATTATTAGAATAATTTACCTAAATGGCGGCGGAATGCGCTCTAAAATACCTTGCTGGTAGGTTTGGTACAATTGCAGTTCATCCAAATGAACATAACCAATATAACAACCACAAGACTCATTGGTGCAGACACGAGGTTCTAGCACCTCTTTGATGTCCTGTTGATAAATATTGCCCAACACCGCTCCAATAAAATGGCAACGCCGCACATCGCCAGCCCCATCTACCGTAAAGGCCGTATGCCCTGCTTGGCAGCTTTTGCCCAAGCTGGGATGATATTGATTATTATAAGAAAACAAGGGATCAATTTGCTCAATGTACTGTATGTCTTCAGGGCTGTAATACTCTTTTACCCGTTTGTACGCATTGGCCCACAAATAACGATGCTCAGGCAGTGCTTGACGCAATTGTTTGAGATAGGGCAAATCCTCTTGGAGGGCTACAAAACCCACGCTGTAGCGGATGCCCATGTCCTCCAATTGCCAGCAACGCGCTACAAAATCCTCTAAAGCAATCTGACTAGGATGAAAGGTTGTCCACAAGGCAAAAGCATCCTTATCCACTTCCTGCATCCAATTTAGGCTGCCCGACAAATTGGTCTGAATGCTCACTCGGCGCACTTGGGGCAAGTGGCTGAGGGTGGTCATGGCTTGTTGGTAGGCTTTGCGAATAAGCCCCTCGCCCCAAGGTGTAAATAGAATCCCAATTTGCTCTGGGCGCGTTTTTACCCAATCTACAAAACGCATCAATCGGGCCGCATCATCGGCCAACTCTGCTCTAGTATTTTTGGTTTTGGCAAAGGGACAATAGGTACAACTATAATTGCAACTGGATAAAGGGCCACGATATAGAATAGACCAAGCGGACATAAGAAAATTTAGATTAAAGGTTTTGTTGGGGACAATTATTGCAATTCAAAGGCGTTCATTTTTGCTTTTACGGCAGCCGAATACAACCAAGGGCCAATAATATCGGAGCATTCCAAGCCTGCGCTGTTCAGTTGCAAGCGATTGGTGGCTGGTGCCAACAAGTCCAAGGCTTCTAACTGCTGCAATTCGGGCAAATCCTGTAAGGGATTGCTACCAAAAAAACGCTCATAAGTTGCCACATCCAAATACTGCCCTTCCAACAAAGATTTGATGACATAGCGGCGTTGTTGTTCTTGCTGATTTAGTGTAACCCCATAATCGGCCACGGCAAAATCTTGGGCAGTTTTGGTGTGATAATCATGAATGATTTGCTGCACTCCTTTGCGCCCTACCGCATAATCCGAACTGTAATGAAAAGCCCGTGTATACGAACGTGCGCCCACGCCAAGCCCCACCATGCCATCTTCGGGACTGTTGTAAGGCGGCAAGTCCTCTTGAGGGCTGTTTTGGCGTTTGAAAATACGCATGGTCACTTGCTCGTAGCCTTTGGACAACAAAAAATCACGGCCAAAACGGTACAAATTTAGGCGATGATCGTTCCAATCCTGCTCCCGTTTGCCCAAGCCCGTCAATGGACGCACATAAAGGGGGTACAAGAAAATTTCTTCGGGCTCAAAGGCCAATGTTTCCTCTAGCGAACGTTGCCAAGAAGCCGTGGTTTGGCCTGCCATGCCATAAATCAAATCAATATTCATACTCGGAATGGCAGACTGCCGAATCCAAGTCAGGGCTTGGCGCACTTCCTCGGGGCGTTGGGGGCGACCCAATGCCTTGGTTTCTTCTAGCAAGAAACTTTGTACGCCAATGCTGGCCCGATTGGTGCCATGTTGGTGCAGCAAGGCCAATTTTTCGGGGCTGGTGGTTTTGGGCGACAATTCTACCGAAAAAGGAACAGCTCGATTATGCAAGCCCATTTGTTCTTGGACAACGTTTAGCAGGCCTTCCAAATCTGTAAGCGACAAAAAGGAGGGCGTGCCACCCCCAATGGCTACCCGATTAAAACGGGCTTCAGCCCCTAAAGCTTGCTTCACCTGAGCGGCCTGCAATTGCAAGCTGCTCAGAAAAGGTTGTTCTAAATGGGCTTTGGGATTGGCGGTGGTAAACAAATTGCAAAAGCCACAACGCATTTCACAAAAGGGTACATGCACATACAAAAACAATTGTTGTTTGTTTTCGGTTTGCCAAATTTCTTGAAGCCTGCGGGGCTGTTCCAGCACTCTATAACTAGATTTGTGCGGATAGGAATAGGCATATCCCTGAAAATAATTGCGACTTTGAATAGCTTCTGCTAAGGTTGGCATATTGTATATAGAGTGAATAGACATTATTGCAAAAAAATTGTATCAAGAATTCAGAGCATGTTAAAATTGTCAATTTTATGCTTTAATTGAATGAACCCCTTTGGTCAGGGCTGTTAAGTTCTAAATTTAGATTATGTAAATTGTAAACCCCGAAGGGGTG
>CAYULH010000179.1:0-6682 GCA_964445645.1 uncultured Aureispira sp.
TTTCTTGCAAAAATAGCTTTTTTATATCTTTTTTCTTTTAAACCGAGAATTGCTGGCTCAATATACTATAGATGGTAATTTATTGACATGGGAACTGGAGCAAACACAAGTAGAGGAAATTGCCAGTTTTGAGGTGCAGTATAGTGCCGATGCTATGTCATTTGAGCCCCTAAGCACCCACAATGTTCTAGGGACACAATATGAATGCTTAGATCCTAATTACAGAACAGGACGCATTGCTTATTATAGATTGTTAGCCAATATGAAAGATGGTAATGCAGAATACTCGGAAATCAAAGCGGTAGAGCTGCCACAAAAACAACATACCCTAACTTTATTGCCCAATCCCACTACCTCTAATTTGCAAATAATTTTTGCAATGGAGCAAGCCAATCCTATACAAGTGTTGGTTGTAAATGCCAATGGACAAATAGTAGCGCAATATACTGAGCAGGGAAGAGCTGGAGCGCAAAAAATAGTGCTAGATGTTACAGAATTGCCTAGTGGAATGTACCATTTGATATTGAGTGATGGTATTAATAGCCGTACTCGACGTTTCTTGAAGGAGTAGGTGACATAGAAAACACTGTTAATCGTCAGCCAATGAACATGAGTCATCCCTTAAGTGGAATGACTCATGTTTTATTATAACCTATCGTGTTTTTAGTACTAGTTACTTTTGGCTCTTTAAAGTATTGATAGTTATTACTATAAGATTTGCCTTTGGCTCTAGTGGTCTTACCTTTTTTGGCCTCGCCCCAAAAAAGCAAGTAAAAAAACTACTAGCGGCAAACAGCCTTTTCATCCGCTAAAACTTTTAACTATAAGCGTCAGCGCTCATGACCGAAGGGAGCTAAACTCGCTGGCGCTCAAACAATAAAAGTTTTGTTTTTTACTGGCAAAAAACAGCTCCTGAAAAAGCAATTTGCTTACCCTTAGAATTCATATGCCCATCTCTGCACACAGCTAGACTATTTATTAACTCTTCTGAAAAATAGTAGGTCGCTTTTCATATTCTTTATGTGCTTATGGGATGACTCATATTTTATGATATTTTATGTATTTTAATTATTATTTTTATTTAACTTTATAATTAAATAAGATTTTTTTTGAATCATTTTTATTTTTGTTTAAATTTGTAATTGTTAATATTTTAATTGTGTTTTTTAGTAATTATTCATAGAAAAATGATAGATGCTTATAACATAGTTTAGTGACAACACCCCTTAATAAAACTGTTCACCTCACATATTGCCTCCCATGTTCTCTGGGATTATTTTTAAACACTAATTTTCAAGTATCATGAACAACAATGAAACCGTAAAATATTTATCTATAAAAGAGCTTTTTCAAGGGCATATTTTTAGAATCCCTGACTACCAGCGTGGCTTTTCTTGGGAGGAAAAACAGTGTGCAGCCCTCTGGAAAGATTTAATCAACTTGCAAGAAGGTAAGCTAGATTTTCATTATACAGGGATGATTACTGTAGAGAAAATAGCAGCAGAACAATACCAGCATTGGGAAGATTGTTACTATTTTGAAAACTTGGCTAACGGCTATTTTGTGGTGGATGGGCAACAACGTCTAACAGCAATCACCATTTTACTACATAGCTTCATCAAGCATTATTTTGAAGGGCAAAAAAAGGGAAAACTATTGGATGGAAAGCAGGAAGTTTTTTGGCAAGAAGAGTATATCTGCCGTCCAGAACGTCATGGAAGCCCATCTTCCTTTATTTTTGGTTATCAAACAGATAATCCTAGTAATTTATTTTTTAAGGCAAAAATATTAGAGCAGAAGGGCATAGCAGTCACTGAAGAAACGGCTTACACCAATAATCTGTTAGCTGCCAAGCAATATTTTGAAGCGCAAATTACGGAATACATTAAAAACAAAGGACGTGAAAATTTAGAAGTGCTATGTGCAACTCTAGTTCAAAAATTCAAATTTGATTTTAAAGTTATCAATAAGAACTTGGACATTTTTATGGTTTTTGAAACAATGAATGCTCGTGGTAAGTTGTTATCAAACCTAGAAAAACTCAAGAATCGTTTGATTTATCTATCTACTATTTTGCACAACAAAACGCAAGTAGTACAAGATACTGATAACAACAACAACCAGCTTCGTACAACAATTGTAGAGGCTTGGAAGAAAATTTATCAAGAATTGGGTAGAGATAAAAGACTAGCAAACACAGATGATGTATTACTCAATTATCATTGGATTATGTATGATAATTATGATCGTCGTCGGGCTGCTGCTTATGCAGACGATTTATTTGGAGTGAAGTTTACAGTCGAAAAGACGATTAGAGGAGATTTGTCTGTACAAGAGGCTACTAACTATGTCAATAGTTTGTCTAATACAGCACAATGGTGGTTTGTTATTAATAATCCACTGTCTGATGTTTCTAGAAAATACCTTGAAGCATGGTGCAATAAAAAAGAGGAACTAGAGGAAATAATCAATTTATTAGCTCAAATTGATACACTAGGCTATCGTTTTTTTGTACCACTCATTTTTGCAGCTTTGAATTCCGCTTCCCCTAGTCAATTAGTTGATTTTTTAAGAGCTATAGAACATTACCTCTTCCTAATTTTTACTATATCAGCTAGGCGTGCCAATACAGGAAGTTATAATTTTAATGGTCGAGCAAATGATTTATACAAACAAGCAGATGGTTGGATTGTATCGGATGTAGCCGATGAAGTAAACGTTTGGATTTATGGTGGTGAAGATTACTATGGTTATCTCAACTTGGATAGTTTTTACCAACAACTAGAAGCTAATTTTGAGAATAAAGAAAAGAAAGGCTATCAAAGCTGGTCAGGAATCAAGTATTTTTTGGCTGTTTATTCTGGCAAGTTTAATGAAATAGTTCAGGAGTGGAGTCAATACAAGGTGGTAACAATTTATAATAATAGAGCCAACAAACAAGCAGGTTTTGATAGCTTTGATAAGAAAAAATATACTGCTCAGGAGCGTCGCCATCTAAAATATAGCTTGGGGAATTTGTTCCTTATCAAAACAAGCTCTAAAGCCCCAAAAGTAGAAGAATGGTCTTTGCAAAAAATGAAAAAAAAGAGTCAACTCGACGATTGGACTTCTTGCTCGGTCTGGACACCACAAGCCATTCTAGAGCGAGGAAAAAACATGTTGGCATTCTTAGAAGAGCATTGGAACCTAAAAAATACCTACAGGTATCGCCGACCCGATGATTTGCGTTTATTGTTCTTGGAGTTTATGGCACCTATTGCCACCGAAGAAGTAGACTAACAACCAAAAAGCCCCCTTGACAACGCTAGTCAAGGGGGCTTAATATATCATCCTACTATACAGTTGTAATCAAACAACCAGATGACGCATATCTTATTTAGTAAATGGGTTGTGACTTGTAACAATCGGCTCCTTAATGGGCGATAGGTAGAGCGAACAGCAACAATAACAACGTCTATTTATTTCGGTAACGTGGGGCTGTTGAGCTAGGTTTGGTTGGATGGGATGTCAACAGCAAAGAACTATAAAAGTTTTTCTTAGAGAGCGGAGTTAATCTTGGATTTGATACTGTTGATGAGGGCAGGGGAGACACTGCGGCGGTTTACTTTTTTGCGAAGGAACTCGCGGAAGGATTTTTCTTTTTGCAACTTGGCTAACTGTTCGGGAGATTTTTTAACATCGGTCAAAAATTCGCGTGACTCTTGATTGGATAGTGCGCCGTCTAGGAACATCACCAATCTTCTTTGGAAGTCTTTTGGACTGCTGTTCTGATTTTTCATAGTAACGTATTTTTATAAATAGAACTAAATAGATGGTTTAGAATAACAGCTGTATAGAGGTATAAGTATATTGTCAGTAAGTGAATACAACTGCTGTTTGTTTAATATGTAGCAAACAGGAAATAGTTTCTTTGGTTGTTGATAAACTAAATTATTGTGCCAAACTGCCCGCTATTTCCTGTTTATATTTGTGTCAATCAATGGATTGGAGATTACTTGTTTTTTCCACGCATATCCTTGTACCCTTTGCTCTCGGCATAGGTGCGTAATTCTTCTTTGAGCATGTTTCTGGAGCGGTGCAAACGCGAGCGAACCGTACCAATAGGAATGTCAATAATCTTTGAAATCTCTTCGTAAGTAAAGCCTTCAATATCGCAAAGTAAAATTACTGTTCTAAAATCAATAGGGAGTGCATTGATGGCATTGGTGACTTCATCGCCCATCATGCCTTGGAAAATCTCCTCACGCAAGTCAAAGAAATCTACATAACTCGCATCTTCACTATCGTGATAACTCGCAATTTCCTCATAATCTACCTGCGTAGGACGCTTACTTTTGCGTCTATATTGGTTGATAAAGGCGTTCTTTAATATCTTGAACAACCACGCCTTGGCATTAGTTCCTTGAATGTATTTATCAATGAATCTGAATGCCTTGAGATAAGTTTCTTGCACCAAGTCATTGGCATCTTCCTCATTGTAGCAAAGATGAAAAGCAAAGTTGTACAAGGCATCAATTTGAGGCATCAACTCATTGTTAAAAACCGCTAACTGTTCAGGTGTTGCACTAGGTGCTTCCTGTTCCAATTCTTCCTCCATTACAGGAGTTTCTTCTTTAATATCTTCCATTGGTTGTTTTTCCAAGTCGTCTTCCAAAAAATCCTTCTCGTTTTCCACAGTGATAATGTGTTTTAATGCAGACGTTAAATCAATAACCTCCACGGTAGAACAATTCCTCGGTGGTGTGTTGGCTTGAACAACAAAGAAATCGGATAAGTTCCACACCAGCCAAGGATGTACAGAAATAGTACAAAATTTCTCCTATTACATAGGGATTACATTCAAATTTAAGCTTTTTTTGTTAGGAATAAGCGGCTAAAGCCTAAATCTCTCTGGGCTGTATGTGATTAAAGGGCCTGTTTTGCCCAAAGCTGGGCAAAATTTATTCATAAAGAAGCATCTTAGACGCTTATCGAATATTGGTGTGCATCCATTGTGGGACTAGAATAAGTATTAGAATAAAACCAACCCTAAATCTTGCCAGCACGCCACAATTGATTGAACGTTTGCTTAGGAAACTTAGGAAAATCTCTGCGCTCGCCCCACCATTTGCTCAAGAAGTATTGCCCCGCCAAATTCTTGCTCCAAGTAGGGGCATTCATTAATGGTCGGCTCAACATGGCTTGTCGCCACAATTTCCACGACCATTTTTCGCCCGTGGGGCGCAAGCCTTCTTCTTCCTCATAAGCACGATTGTACAAGAGCAGGTGGTGTAGATTGATATTGACAGGACAATTTTCGGTACAGCTCCCACACAGAGAAGAAGCCTGACTCAGATGTGTTTGGTTTTCAAACCCGCCTAGCCCTAGATGTGGGCTAATAACCGAACCAATCGGGCCACTGTAAGGACTATCGTAGGTATGCCCCCCAATAGTTTGGTAAACAGGACAATTGTTGAGGCAAGAACCACAGCGAATACAGTGCAAAGCCTCACGCATATCTGCATCCCCAAGCAAATCACTTCGGCCATTATCTAGCAGAATAACATACATTTCTTCAGGGCCATCTACCTCATGGGGCTGTCTGGGTCCACTGAGTATACTATTATATACGGTTAGAATTTGGCCGGTGCCAAAGGTAGAGAGCAAGGGCAAAAACAAATCCAAATCCTCGATAGAAGGCAGCATTTTTTCGATGCCCACAATAGCAATATGCGTGTTGGGTAAGGTAGTCGTCAGTCGGGCATTGCCTTCGTTTTCTACCAAAACCACCGAACCCGTATCCGCCAATAAAAAATTGCCCCCCGAAATGCCAATATCGGCTTGGGCAAAACGCTCTCGCAAAACACCACGCACATAATTGGTCAATTCCTCGGGCGTAGCATCAGGTGCCGTATCAAATTTTTTGTGAAACAAATCTGCAATATCTTCTTTAGACAAGTGCATGGCAGGCGTAACAATATGATAAGGCGCCTCGCCCTTGACCTGCACAATAAATTCGCCCAAGTCCGTTTCCAGCACTTCCACCCCATTGCGTTCAAGCAGCGGATTGAGTTCAATCTCCTCGGTAATCATAGATTTGGATTTGACAACAACCTGTGCTTGCTTTTCTTGTATAATCTGAGTGATGGCTGCCTGTGCCTGTGGAATGTCCTCTGCCCAAATCACCTTGCCCCCCCTAGCCGTAAAATTGGCTTCAAAAGTCTCTAGCAGTTCAGGCAATTCACGCATCACCCGTGCTTTTACATTTTTGGCCAATTGCCGTGCTCTAGCCAAATCCTTGAATTGCTTTTTGCCCACCGCCACCTTGGTATGGTATTTACCCATATTAAAAGCCAAACGCTGGCGATGATCGCTTGAAAAGGCTTTCTGTTCGGCTTGTTCTAAGAATTTTTGTTGGCGTTCGGTTCTATTGTGGTGTTGCACGCAAGTTGATTTTGGTAGAAAAGAGAAAATAATTCTTAAGTAGGTGGACAAAATTAATTATAAGTTAAAAAATGGAATACTCGCAAAGCGAGCTGCGATGGCTTGTGCTGGTAGCACAAAAGCACTAGCAATTATTCAGATCAAGGCGAAAAACACTCACGAAGTGATCTGACTTCTTTGATACAGTGTATCGAAGAATCAGTTCTTAGCGGGCTAAGGCGAGTATTTTCAACGATGAACCGAGGCTCTGCCGAGCTCA
>CAYULH010000180.1:0-6682 GCA_964445645.1 uncultured Aureispira sp.
CGCCCAAGGGGTGCCCAATAGCAATGGCCCCACCATTGGGGTTGATTCTCGGGTCATCATCGGCCAAGCCCAAGGCACGGGTACAAGCTAGACTTTGGGCGGCAAATGCTTCGTTGAGTTCAATGATGCCCATATCGTCTAGGCTTAGTCCTGCTTTTTGGAGGGCTTTGCGACTGGCCTCTACAGGGCCAATGCCCATGATTCGGGGTTCTACGCCTACCACAGCCGAAGTGACAATGCGTGCCAAAGGCTTTAGGTTGTATTGTTTGATGGCTGTTTCGGAAGCTACAATAGTAGCGGCTGCGCCATCGTTAAGCCCCGAGGCATTGCCTGCGGTCACAGTTCCGCCTTCTTTTTTGAAGGCAGTACGGAGCTTGCCCAAGACTTCCAAGGAGGTTTTGGGTTTAATAAATTCGTCTTGCTCAAAGATGATGGGGTCTTTTTTGCGCTGTGGAATGGAAACGGCTACAATTTCCTCTGCCAAGCGGCCACTGGCTTGTGCTTGAGCGGCTTTCATCTGTGACCAATAGGCAAACTGGTCTTGATCGGCTCGATTGATTTGGTACATTTCGGCCAAATTTTCGGCGGTGGTGCCCATGCCGTCTACGCCATATAGGGCTTCGAGCTTGGGGTTGATAAACCGCCAGCCAAAACTGGAATCGTGCATTTGGGCATCTCTGCCAAAGGGCTTGGATACTTTGGAAATCACCCAAGGGCCACGGGTCATGCTTTCTACGCCACCTGCTATAAACAGGTCGCCATCGCCTGCCTTGATGGCACGGTTGGCGTGAATGATGGCCGACATGCCCGAAGAGCACAAACGGTTGACGGTTTCACCTGGTACGGACCACGGCAAACCAGCCAATAGGCTGCACATGCGTGCTACGTTTCGGTTGTCCTCGCCTGCCTGATTGGCACAGCCCATAATAACATCGTCATAGGCTTCTAATGGAATGTTGGGGTTGCGTTGTAGGAGTGCTCGAATGACCCATGCGCCCAAATCGTCGGTGCGTACCGAGGCCAAACTGCCGCAAAAATTGCCAATGGGGGTGCGAATGCCGTCTATTATGTATGCTTGTTTCATGTTGTTTGTGTTTAGAAAGAAAGGAATGTTTCCTTTCCTTGGTTATAACGTCCTTTCAGAAAGGAATGCTTCCTTTCCTTGGTTATAACGTCCTTTCAGGACTTTATGGGTGTTTTTGTTGTTTTTATTAACATAATGTGTCTTACATCAATTCTGCAAAATAGTCGTTGTAGGATTCTAAATCTACTTCTGTTTCTGAAAAGACTACGCCTTGTGTGGCTAATTCTTCCATAACAGGTTCGTATATTTCGGGTGTAATAGGAATGAGTACCCCTTTGCTTTTGATGTTGTTCAACAAAATATGCTTTACGCCAATCGCTAAGGGCAAGCCGACCAATTTGGCCATAGCCGTATGCTCTTTGTTCTCCCCATAATTAATTAAGGTAGACAAATGGCGTTTTTTCTGCCCGTTTAGCTTGTATTCTACCTCGTGCTGCATCAAAATCATATCCTTATCATCTGGCTCTAAAGCCCACTTGCGTTCTAACAACTCTTGTAAAATTTGTGCCGAGGTGGCTTCATCTAATGGAATTTTCTCATTAGAAAACAAACCTAACCATTCTAATTTGTCCAAAGCCTCATCTGATAAATTCAAATCAAACAAAGTCGCCAATTGCCCACGAATGGTGCCGTAGCCAAAACGCTCCAAATTGGGTGGCAAATAGCTCCGCAACCACTGTCGATAGGTCAAATCATCGGAATAGGCCATTCTATAGGTATCATCTGTTAGTCCCAAACGCACCAATAAATCCCAAGCCTTGCAGAAACCTTTGTGCCGTAAAGTGCCGCGCATGATGGTCGGAATATCGTCCAAGCCATACGAGCCTCTATATTTGAGCGAGGTTCTATTGGGATAGGCATCGTACCAGCCCATTGTAGGAATATAAACCAAATCTGACTTGCTAAATAGTCGATGATAAGGGGTGTGTCGGTAACGGTATTCGTATAAATATTGAGAAACGCCTTGTCCTGCCAACACCACATTTCTAGGGTTCCAACTGAATTTGTAATGCCAAGGATTGTTGTCACTTTCGGGAGCGACTAGGCCACCAGCATACGAATAAAAGGCGTGAATATCGCCCCCTTTTTCGCGAATCTTGTTGATCATTTGCATGGCCGACATGTGGTCGATACCGGGATCAAGGCCAATTTCGTTTAAGAAGATGAGGTCTTTTGCTACGACTTCATCGTGCAGGGCTTTGAGTTCGGGCGATACATAAGAGGCGGTTGCCAAGTTCTTGCCCAAACGCAAACAATCTTTGGCTACGTGAATGTGCAGATGAGCAGGCAGCATAGAAACTACCATATCGGCTGCTTCTAAATAAGGCAAGCGTTCTTGCTCATCCAAGGCATTAAAACTCACGGCTTTGCCCCTTGTATGTCCATTTACTTTTTGTTGGGCCAATTCCAAAGATTGGTCGGCTACTGTTAGGTGCCAATCATAATGGCTGGCATGTTCCAAGAGGTAATCAATTAAGGAAGTAGCAGACAATCCTGCCCCAATTAGTAAGATCTTCTTCATTTTGTACAGTTTTTTTGTTGCATTTAGCCCTAACTTTTGTAAGTTTAAAGGCTGTTGTCTTGTTCAGCAGTTAGCTAATATGGCACTATTCAACACTCTTTTATGGTCTTGTGGGCCTAACAATTGCACCCTGCTTTTGTTTCTAACCATGCTTGTGACAAATGTAATGTTCCTAGTATAGAAACCATAATTCCTAAAAGATTTTTATTTAAACAACGGGCATGAAAAAAATCACCTTACAAACTGAGATTCAAGAAGCAGCCACTGTAGAAGAACTATCTACGGCCGATGCCCAATTATTGGCAGCAGCCAAAGCAGCGGCAGCAGTTGCTTATGCCCCTTATTCTAAATTTCAGGTGGGTGCAGCTGCCTTGTTGGCCAACGGAAAAATAGTGCGTGGTTGCAATCAGGAGAATGCTGCCTATCCTGTTACCTTGTGTGGAGAGCGTGTGGCTTTGTTCTCGGCGGCGGCTCAATATCCCAATACGCCCGTATTGGCCTTGGCCATCACGGTCAAAAGTGCCAAGGGCAATGTAAATAGGCCACTACCTCCCTGTGGATCTTGCCGTCAGGTTATTTTTGAGAGTGAGATGCGCCATGAGCAGCCCATTCGGCTGATTTTGCAAGGCGATTCGGGGGTTATTTACTGTATTGATAGTGTTAAGGATATTTTGCCTTTGGTGTTTGATTCTTCTTATTTGGAATAAGAAGGTTCTGATTCTTAGCTATAATTGCCTCAATCCTCCTTCATAATACACAATAGCAGCTTTGGGATAAGTTTTTTTTAATCGTTGTAATGCTTGTTGTGCTTCTTGTTTGGTTGGATAATCGCCTACTAAGAATATATAATGCTCTGTTCCAATCAGGTCTACAGTTACCTTATCAAATTCATAAAAAATAAACTGGTTGGTCGATAATTGTCCTTTTTCTTCTAATAATTGAATTTTGTAGCCCGAATAATCGGTTGTAATACTTTGAGGTTTGGATGCTTGTTGGCGGTGTGGGCGCTCTACAGGAGTTTGATCGCCAGATACATACGAACTCATATTGGCCTCTAGGATGAGGTCAAAATTGCGCTCTTGCATCATAGAAGCCAAGGAACGAACTTGGCTGGGGTCTTCTGCTTTGATGTCAATAACGGTGAGTTCGGTTCGGCGGTTGGCTTGGTGCGATTCTTCGCTACATTCTACCCCGTCCACACAAACATTTACAGGGCGCAACTCTCCATATCCTTTGGCAACAATTTGGTTGGGTTGTAATTTTACTCGTTGCTTGATGTATTGCACGACTGAGTTGGCTCGTTTTTGCGATAATACTAGGTTGGCAGCATTGTTTCCTCGGCTATCGGTGTGGGCACTAATTTCTACAATAATTTGAGGATTGTCATAGAGTAATTCTATCAATCTATTAAGTCCTTCGTGTGCCTCTGGGCGCAAGGTTGCACGTCCCAAATCATAGTATATATTCTCTAATTTCATCCGTTCATTGAGCACCAATTTACGCATAGGTACATTGGCTTGTAGGGTACCCATCGTGTTTTCTCGGGTGAGGTTTTGGGTCACACCGGGCTTAACACTGCCAAAACCTTCCATACAGAGCAAACAACCATTAACATTGACATTGGCCCGCATTCTCTTGGTATAATAGCCTTCTTTTCTCAATAAAAATATATATTCGGTGCCTTGTTCTAAATAAAATGATATAGTGTGTTTGGAGGTATTTACGGCATTGTGAATTTCTTTTTGGAGGGTATTGTTGTACACCTCTATTTTTACGCCTTCTACCCCATAAGCAGGTGCGCCGGGGTCGCTTTCGTCCACTAGTTCGGTTATAGACATTTCAAACTGATAGCCGGGTAAGCGACTCATTTCTATTTTGGCAAAAACGCCTTCATCACGGCGTTTGCCTTTGGTGGAAAGTTGTATAGTTGCAGGCTGAAAGGCTGTTTTTTTGGCTGTTACCAAATAAGGGTTGTCGGTAATGGGCAATTGCAGTTCAAATTTTCCTTGCAAATTGGTGACGGCTCTATACTTGGCCTCCTGCCCTGCTGCTTGCAAGGTCACTTCTACACCATTCAAATAACCACGATTATTGCTCTCATACACATAGCCAATAACGGTTACTAAAGGTTGCGCCCACAAGCTCCAACTGCTACAGCAAAGTATCAAAAGTGTCCATAAATAGTTCATATTCCTTATGTATTGGTGAGAATAGCTAACGGTTCAAATACGTTTTTACAACAAAACTTGGCACAAAGTTAGCAAAATAGTTTAATGCTTTTGATCGGTTTTTAATCGTTCAAGTATTAAGCCAAGTATTCAACTATATTTATTTGAAAAAATGGTAGCCTTGGTCTACTCTTCTACACTGTATTACTTATGTTTATGTGGCATTCTATGTTTATTTATTTTGTTTTAATACTCGCAATGGGGGCAGGTGCCACCACGGCACAGGCACAAAAGGGGCTGCCCAAGGGCGATGAGCGTTTTGCTTCTTCTAATCAACAATTTGAGCAAGAGGTGCTACAATTGGTCAATCAAATCCGCCAACGACGTGGATTGCGCCCCTTGCGCCTACATCCCGAACTGACCAATACTGCCCGCTATCACGCCCAAGATATGTCGGCAGACAATTATTTTGAACACGACTCTTACGATCGGCTCAAGAGTGGCCGCAAAAAAAGAATCGGTTCTTTTTCGGATCGGCTCAAGCGTTTTTCTAGCACGCAATGGTATGGCTGGGCCGAAAATATTGCCATGGGGCATAGCTCTGCTCAAGCGGTTATGAAAAGCTGGATGAAGAGCAAAGGGCATCGGGTCAATTTGCTCAATGCTAATTATGAGTACATCGGAATTGCCTATATCAATGGTTATTGGGTGCAGAATTTTGGCGATGCTTCGCCTTAGTGGGGGTTGGGTGCTTGGTTTTTTATGCTTTGTTCTATGCTGTTTTTTCTTCTTCATAAGGTATATTCTTCGATTTGCAATACCTTTCAACTTCTGAGTCAGTTTTGAAATAGTCATCACAGAATTCTTCAAATTCTTTTCTTGTACCTTTTACATATTTCTCAGGAGCAGTGAGCATCGTTTCAGTTTGTCCAATAAATTTTTCAAATTCGGAGTTTATCTCACATAGTTTATCCATGGTCTTAAAATCAAGCTCTTTAAATTTTGGTTGAAATAAGACTTTACTTTCATAAGGATTTCCACCTAATTCAATTATTCCAATTCCAAAAGATTGGTTCAAACGTTCCATTTCATCTATTAAGTTTCTACTTATTTCAAAAGCAACTAAATATCCATAATTTGCCCAACTTGAATTCGACACAGCTTGAAAAAAGCACTTTTTCAATTCATAATCTGATTTTATCTCTCTTTTTAATTCGTATGAAATTAAATCAAAAGCATCAGCTTTGTTAATTACTTTTAATAAGGCATTGCTTGATTTATTTTTCAGATTTAAAAAATTAATACCAATCATATCTGGATGAATCCATTTTTGATGGTCGTCCTTGCTATTCGATGATTTTTCGTGAAATATTGTTTTCGAATAAATGTTCTGACTTTTCAAATAGCTACTCAGAAGTTTGTGTAAGTCTCTTTCCTGATATTTTTTCGCTACTCCTTTTTTTGAAAAAGATTCTTTGGCTACTACTTCGGATAGATTTAATTCATCTTCATATTTCGACAAATAATACTCAAACCCTTTTTTACCTTTTACCCTTTTTACTCTCGAATCATTTTGTCTAATGAATTGGCCTAATAGGGCACCTATTGTATCGGAAGGTGTTTTAGCATTTGTCCAATCAATATAACTCTTTGCATCAATCATCTTCAAAACTTCCAAGTAAGTAAACGACCCTTTGTTGTCTTCCAATACTTTTAGGATTGCTTCTTTTATCGTCATTTATTTTTTTTTAAAATTGTGTAGAACGGTTGTACAAACAAAATACATAAAAAAACATTCATTTATAAAAATTTACAAACAATCCCCCCAACGAGCATATACACAACCATATTGCAACCCTGCCTGAAAGGGTGTTATTATTATATTGTATTCTAATAATGACATCCCTT
>CAYULH010000181.1:0-6665 GCA_964445645.1 uncultured Aureispira sp.
GATCTGAATTAGTTTGTATAGTATACAGACTAATGAAGTAAGGTAAAACTAAAATAGAATTAATGATGCCTCAACACTATTCTCATGAAATAATTGGAGCATTGGCACGCAAACTAAAATTATTAAACCCGTCTCCTCCAACAAAGATAATCTGTTCTTGCTGCATCAAGTCCAAAATTGCCAAAAAAGTAAAAATAGCATGTAACCGATTTTCACAAGCTTCAAATATCTGAACAAATTGTAGGCCATCGCTGCGCCCTAGTTGCTGCAATAAATACTCCCGACGCTCTTCGAGGGTGTAATGTACTTTTACAACGGTGTGACTCGTTTTTTCATTTCTAAATTCAAAATTAGCCATTACCTGTTCATAAGCCTTTAGAATTTTGTACAGGGTCAAGTTTTCGAGTTCTGCATCTGCCAATGCCTGTGTGGCAGCCTGTTGCAACTCTTGAAACACATTGCCTCTCTGTTGACGAGCAGCACGAGCTTGCTCCAATTGGCGCAACTCATCGAGTACAGCTTTGTAACGACGATATTCTAATAATCGTTCTACCAATTCTGTACGTGGGTCGATGGCATTGCCCTCTTCGTCTAATTCTTTGCGTGGCAACAACATCTTGGCCTTAATACGCATCAAAGTAGAGGCAACTAAGATAAATTCGCTGGCACTGTCCAAATTCAATTCTTCCAATTGTTTGAGATAAGCCAAAAAATCATTGGTAATGGAAGCAATGGGAATGTCATAAATATCCAATTCATCTCGTTCTATAAAGAACAACAACAAATCGAAAGGCCCTTCAAATTCAGGCAGTTTTATTTGGTAAGTCACACTTGTTTTATTTTTATTCAGCTAGTCGATACTTCTTTTTTTAACTTTCTTTTAGCATCTAATTATGATTCTAGTTGTTAGCATTTCAAATAATAGTAGTAACTTTAGCCACTTAGAGTAAAATCTCATACTCTAGCAAAGCGATTCAAGTTGTTTTTATTATAATAAAAAAATATTTTTTATTTATTTTTTTCTAATTATTATAACTAACTAGCTTGATACAAAATTAGTGAAAATAATACAATGGAACTCAAAGATAGTATAGATTTAGACAATTTACCCAAGCACGTGGCTATTATTATGGATGGCAATGGGCGTTGGGCCAAGCAACAAGGAAAAGCACGTGTTTTTGGACATAAAAATGGGGTACAATCGGTAAGAGCAGTAACCGAGGCTGCAGCAGAGCTTGGTATAAAATACATGACTTTGTATGCGTTTTCTACAGAGAATTGGAATCGTCCCAAGTTTGAAGTTACTGCACTAATGACCTTGTTGGTGTCTACTATCAGAAAAGAAATTAATACCCTCAATAAAAACAGCATTCGCCTAGAGACGATTGGCGATGTTAATATGCTGCCCAAAATTGCCCAAAGAGAACTAGCAGAAGCCAAAGAAAGCACCAAAAACAATACTCGTATGACACTCATATTGGCCTTGAGTTATAGTGCCAAGTGGGAAATTGTAGAAGCCGTAAAACAAATTGCTCAACGTGCCAAAACGGGTACCTTAGACATTGAGGATATAGATGAGAACATTATCAAAAGTGCCCTAGCAACCAAAGATGTACCCGACCCAGAATTGATGATTAGAACCAGTGGAGAAACGAGAATTAGCAACTTTTTGTTGTGGCAATTGGCTTATGCAGAACTTTTCTTTACGCCTGTACTTTGGCCAGATTTCCGCAAGCAACACTTCTATCAAGCCATCCGAGATTTTCAGACTAGAGAACGCAGATTTGGCAAAACAAGTGAGCAAATTACTTCTAGTGATAGCTAAAATCAGATCATGCGTTTGTTTCTAAAAAAGATGACCAAGAAGAAGGAGAACAACATAGAGCCACCCAACAAAAACCAGAAGGCATAAGGATGTTTTTCTAAGGGCAAATCTACCACGTTCATACCATAAAAACTAGCTACCAAGGTAGGCACCATCAATATAATGGTGATTAAAGTGAGGCGTTGCATCACTTCATTGAGGTTGTTGGAAATCATAGAAGCCAAAGCTCCCATGGTATTGCTCAAGATATTGGTATAAATGTGCGCCATTTCCTGTGCTTGGCTATTGTCAATGATAATATCCTCTAGCAAATCGGCCTTGTCCTCGTTTTTTTGGATATTGAGCAAATCCATTCGTTGGATTTTTTGCTTGAGCAAAGCATTAGAACTCAGTGCTGTTACAAAGTAAACCAAGCTTTTTTCTAAGCTTAACAGACGCTTGAGGTCTCTGTTTTGGCTCGATTCGTATACATCTCGTTCAATGGTATTGCGCCGAACATTGATGTCCTTGAGACAGTGCAGATAGGTGTAGACATTTTGTTCTAGTATTTGTAATACAAACATAGAAAAATCACTAGGCTGAAAACCACGCACCTTGCCTTCTATAAATTTCTGAATAACAGCCGTTTCATAAGAAGAAATCGTAACAATATGGTTTTTGGTCAGAATGATTCCAATAGGAACAGTAATATAAAGGGTTAAACTATCTCTCGCCCCTTCATTGAGTGCTGGAGTATTGACCACAATAAATTTTACATCGTCCTCAATCTCAAAACGAGTACGCTCGTCAATATCCAACGGATCGGTCAAAAAATCAATCGGAATGTCTAATTCTGTTGCTAAACGCTCCAATTCGGCACTGTTAAAGGGGGGAGAAACATTGATCCAACAATTAGGAAAAGAGGTCTCTAGTGTTTCCAACTTGCTTTTCTGCTTTTCAAAATACTGAACCATGTCTGTCAACTTTAGCGGAGGAACAAAATGAGAGTAAAGACGAGGTTATGTCTTGTCTTCCCTTAGTTTGGCATGAAAATACAACATTCAATAGACAGAAAAGATTACTTTTAGAATTATTGTACCAGCTTGGGCAAATCTGCCTATGTTTTACTTGTTAATTATTGATTAGATGATGCTATTTTTTAAGCTTTTATTAGTGCTTTGGTGTACCAATTGTACAATGCTATTGGCACAGCCACAAGACTATCCTGCCTTACGCAATTATGACTACATTTATAAAGAATACATCAAGAGTGTTCGTTTTCATTTGTCCGATTCCAAAATTGACTATCCAGTAGTAGAATTGGGCAGCCCGAGCTACTTTATCTTTGCTTTTGATGATTTGGATGCCTACACCAAGGATTATTCGTACAAAATAATCCATTGCAATGCCCAATGGGAGCCCTCGGAGGAATTGGATGCCTTGGATTATATAGAGGGCTATCAAGAAAATCGCTTTTACGAGGCCAAAAATTCATTTAGTACACGAGTGCCCTATACCCATTATGAAATTACACTCCCCAATTCGGATGTACAATGGACCAAATCAGGCAATTACTTGCTCAAGGTGTACAAAGATAATAATGAGGATGATTTGGTGATTACTAGGCGTTTTATGGTGGTAGATACCAAAATGAAAGTCGTGCCTAGACTTCGCCGCTCGGCCACGCCGCCCAACTCTATGAGCCACCAAGAGCTGTTCTTCAAAATACAACATGTTGGAATGTCTATAGGCAATGTAGAAGACCAAATTACTCCTGTTGTGCTGCAAAATGGCCGATGGGATAATGCGATCACAAAACTCACCCCCACTTATATCAAACAAGAAGAAATTGGCTACGAACAACAAATGGCCGTACAATTTCCCGGCTACAAAGAGTTTCGCCCTTTGGATTTGCGCTCTTTTCTTTATGCCACTATACAGGTTGAGCGCATAGAGCAGTACAAGGACGGGTTTGAATTGTGGCTGTTTGAGGATGTTTCCAGACGTTATACTTCTCATGTTTTTACACATGATCTGAATGGCAAATTTTTTATAGAATCCAGAGATGGACGGGAAGGCAAACTGCAAGGCGAATATGCCACCGTCAATTTTTCGCTCAAAGCTACGACTCCTTATGCTGGCAAGGTCTACCTATTGGGAGGCTTTAATGATTTTCAGCCCAAACCCGATTTTGCCATGCGTTATGACCAAGAATGCCTGTGTTATAAACTGTCTACTGTACTCAAAAATGGCTTTTACGATTACTACTATGGCCTAGTACCCGAAGGGAGTCAAACCCTAAATATTCAGCGCATTGAAGGCAGTAGCTTCGAAACCGAGAACGATTATTTGTTCCTAGTTTATTATAGAGAATATGGCGGACTTTATGACCAATTGGTAGCGGTTCAGAAGCACAATACCCGTCCTAATTGATTTTTTGTTAAGAAAATGCTAAAAAAACTCCTTATGCCAACCTTTTTCTATCAAAATTGTGTACATTACAGTCAATGTTATGAAATAATCATCATAACTTGATTAATTCATAGCCACTGTAACCGTAAATTTCCCTTACACACAGGTAAGTGCTATTATTTTGATTAATCACACACACTGTTTGATTGACGTATTTACACTGGAAGCTTTTAATCAGTATGTTTTCTATCTTCCCACTAGATACTAATTTTTACAACTATCAACTTCCCCCTTAATCTAGCTTAGACTTTTCCCGCTAAAAGATAGATTAAATTAATCAATTAGGTTTGTTGGGCTGCAAGGCTCGACAAACCTTTTTTTTTGTTGTAGGTCTTCACGAAAACAATTCTGGAAATATACATCTTACTATATTTTCGTGATTTTTTATTTTATTTTTTTTATTTTCTAAGTGTTCATTTATCTTTTTTCTAAATTTAGTAGTGTTATACTTTTTATCAAATTTCTTATCAGTAATATACTTTGTAATTGCTTTGAGGTAAAAATCACAATTCACATAGTCCTTAATTGAATTAAATAAAAAACTCATTAAATAGGAATAATTAGAACCAATCACTATTTCCTCTTTTATTGATAATATTACCAAAAGCTCTATTTTAATTCCCCAGTTTAGTAATAGTTCATGAGATTTATTAGATAACTGACATTTTTGAACCTTTGCATGAAAAATACCAAGCACAATTATTCTTAAATAATTGCAATAATTTGATTGTAATGAATTTTCTATCGCAAACTTATACTCTTCATTCAAAAATTTATAATCCTGCTTTGCCAATCTATTTCCTTGATAAAAAAACTGCATTATTTGTTTTTCACATTCTCTACCATCTCTAAAGTTCATTAATATTTTTTGAAATGGTGTTTGGTTTGGATATTTTACACTCAAACGCTTTAATAAGCTATCAATAAATTTTAAATTACGTTCAGTACTAAGAGGATGCCAATAGGACGGATTATTTAAACAATCATTTTCAAAACGTGACTTTTCCCCAAATACATCAAAATAATAAACCTTGTGGCTATCTCTATCAAATGTCAGATCATCAAGTGTAACAAATTTATCAGCCCATTCCAAAACAATACATCCATTTTCCAATTTTGGAGTTTTAAAATAGCAATGTAGTACTAAATCATTTTTATCCTGAGCTATTTTCATAGCTTCTTCGTCTAGCACAAATACATTAAAATTATTATTGTAATAAATATCTTTTTCTGTAAATCGCTGAATAGCCTCTTCTGTATAAAACTTATTAAAAACCCAAATGAGATGCGTATCATTATGCTTGTAAAATTCTTCACGAGCCACAATAACACTTAAAAATGTAGTTGCTAACTGAATTTCAAAAACAAGTGATAAATCATTGTATTTTGCCTGTACATCTGGCCGTTTCCACAAATATGGATTGTCTCCATCCTTAAATGTCTTTTCAACATCTACATGAGCAATTCCTTGCCTTTGATCCATATTTTTCCTTAGAGAATCAGCAATTGAATTTTTAAGCCTCTTGTGAGGTTTACTTTCCTTAGCTCCTTGAAATTTCATTGCTAATAGAACTTCCTTAGAATACTTCTTCTCTTCTATTAGGGGGCAATTACTATCATTTTTATAATGTCTAAAATGAAGTCGTTGCTTATGACGACTTTGCCCACCGACTAATTTAACAGCTTCCCCACAAACACAACATTTGTATATTGGTTCTTCATTTTGCTGGATTGCCATTTCAATCTTTCTCCTAATTGTGAATTGCTCTTCTTCTGTTTTTTTTAATATTTCGTTTACATTTATTATATCACCAGAATTATTATCAAGAATTTCAATTATTGTTATTTTGTCCTTCATTATATGTATTAATTTTTCTCTTAATAAAATTTTACTAGAATCATTTCAAACTTTATGATAAAATCCCGAAGGGATGATATGATTGTAATAACCAATCACTATGCGGATTTAAATCCTGAAAGGATGACATTATTAACTTGTAAGATGATAATGTCACTCCTTCGGAGTTTAAAAATCATACTTAAACATGTTCTATAACTATATCATCCCTTCGGGATTCAACACTCGCACCATCAATAGTTAGAACTTAACAGCCCCGTCTTTCAGGGTTCAAAAATTCGCTTTGAACACAAAGCTATAACAATATTACTTAAATTTAAAAGTAATATAAATTAATAAAAATACAATTTAAAGAACAGACAAAATTTGAATCACAACTTTAGAAAAACACTCTCTAAAACAACAAAATACTGACTATCGTATCTAAAATAAAAAAAGCACCATCTCAAATAAATGAGATGGTGCTTTAAACGAAATTGGCGGTCTGGACGGGACTCGAACCCGCGACCCCCTGCGTGACAGGCAGGTATT
>CAYULH010000182.1:0-6567 GCA_964445645.1 uncultured Aureispira sp.
CCTTACTTCGTTGGAAATCGTATCTAATTGATTATCAGTTTATTACAGAAAATAAGTCAAAATCATAAAAGACTGATAATCAATTAGATACAAGATGATTTTTTAGCTTACTGATTAGTCTGTACACTGTACAAACTAAGTCAGATCGCTTTGCGAGTGTAAAAAAAGTAAAAAATCCACGAAGTATTAATTCAATAGACATTATTCCAAATCATCAAACCACCTTCCAATGAAATTACTTTGCTTTATGTTTTTATTCTTGGCTTGTGTAGCGCAGAGCCAAGCACAAACGATTGATGAAATACCCATTGATAAAATAGATGTAGAATATGCCAAGATTGTGGCCATTCGTACCAATTCGGCTGGACGCTACACTATATTTATTAGTGTCGGACAAGAAGAATACATGCGTGATCGCAAAGGAACGCCTGTAAAAGATGCAGCAGGCAATGATATTGATATTAATACCCCTGTCAAAGCACTCAATCTAATGGACGAGTTGGGTTTTGAGCTGGTCAAGGCGTATGTGCAAGATGCCGAAAACTGGGAACACTTTATTTTGAGAAGAAAGAAAAGTTAGTCCTTGCACAAGAGCGTATACTAAAATAGCCCCTAGAGCATTGCTTTAGGGGCTATTATTTTATAATAACTAGCAGAATTAGATGGTCATAATATCTTCTTCTTTTACTTTTAATAAACGATCTACCTCGGCACTGTATTTATCGGTTAATCCTTGCACTTCATTCTCTCTAGTTTTCCCTGCATCTTCTGGATAACCATCTTTTACCGCTTTTTTAATTTCATTCATGGCATCACGGCGGGCATTTCTAATACTTATTTTTGCGTTTTCGACCAATACCTGCACTTGCTTAATCAAATCACGGCGGCGTTCCTCGGTAAGCATCGGCAATACTACACGAATAATTTCTCCATCATTCTGAGGCGTAACCCCCATATTGGCCTGAAAAATAGCTTGCTCAATGGGTGCTAACATAGATTTTTCCCAAGGGGCAAGAATCAAGGTACGCCCATCTTGTGCTTTGATGTTGGCAACTTGATTAAGGGGTGTCTGAGAACCGTAATAATCTACTCGAATCCCTTCAAACATTGCAGGAGTGGCTTTTCCTGAACGAATGCGACTGGCTTCTTTCTTAAAATGGTCAATAGAATTAATCATGCTTTCTTCAGCAGCGTCAATATAAAAGGCTATATCTTCTTCCATGATGGTATTAAGTATTTAAAAATTTTAATGGTTAGTATAATCAGTATTTTAGTACTTTATTGTCAAAACAACAAAAAATAAAACTAGAATTTGCCGTTTTCAAGTACAAAAATTACTCCACTCGTGTTCCAATGAGTTCTCCTTGAATAATACGTGCCAAATTCTTAGGTTCTTCCACATTAAACACAATAATAGGCATATCGTTTTCATAACACATGGTAAACGCCGTCATATCCATGATATTGAGCTTGGACTGTATCACTTCCTTAAACGATACATTATCATACTTGGTAGCCAACGGATCTTTTTCAGGGTCGGCCGTATAAACACCATCCACACGTGTTCCTTTCAGAATCACATCTGCATTGATTTCGCTGGCACGTAGGGCAGCCGCCGAATCTGTTGTAAAATAAGGATTCCCTGTTCCAGCCGAAAAAATCACCACGCGCCCCTTTTCCAAGTGCGAAATAGCACGGCGGCGAATATAACGCTCCCCAACCTGATCCATTGCAATAGCTGTCATCAGACGTGTAAAAATCCCATTGCGCTCCAAGGCACTTTGCAGCGCCAAACCATTAATAACAGTTGCCAACATACCCATATAATCGCCCTGCACCCGATCAATATTAGAATCTTTGGCTTGCAAGCCTCTAAATATATTTCCGCCTCCAATTACAACAGCCAACTCTACGCCTTGCTTTACAATTGCTGTAATCTCTTCTGCATAATGGCGCAACATATCGGGGTTGATCCCATATTGATCGCTCCCCATTAGAGATTCTCCACTCAATTTTAATAAAACTCTTTTATAACGAATAGCCATGTCCATAATGGTTTGTGTATAGTTGATAAAACGTTTTTTTGTTTTTTTCTAAAATTAGGATTCAAAAAAAAGCGTTTCGATTATCGAAACGCTTTTTGTATAGTGTTATATTGATTATCCTAGAGTAACATGTTTGAAGTCTGTTACGGTCAAGTTTTTATCAATAGACTGAATGTATTGTTTTACATTCTCTTTCTTTTCAGCTTTGACATACTCTTGGTTGAGCAATGTTTTCTCTTTGTAGAATTTACCCAATTTACCTTGAGCAATTTTCTCTAGCATAGCTTCTGGTTTGCCTTCTTGACGTGCTTGGTCCATTCCGATTTCAATCTCTTTCTGAACAACGGTAGCATCTACACCGTCTTTGTCTACTGCAATAGGGTGCATCGCTGCAATTTGCATAGCAATGTTTCTACCCGCCTCTGTCAATTGGTCATTCTGGTTGTTGAATCCAACAATAACACCAGCTTTGTGTCCCATGTGGATGTAAGGAACAACCTGAGCAGCCTCTAGACGCTCATAAGCAGCCAATTCGATTTTTTCACCGATAACACCAGTACGCTCTACTAATTTTTCTTGGATAGTTTGACCTTCCATAGCAGTAGCCAATAGTGCCTCTTTATCTGCTGGAAACTCGCTCAAAGCAACTGCAGCAACAGATTTTGCAAAACCTACAAAGTCGTCATTTTTAGCAACAAAGTCAGTTTCACAACCAATACGTACAATGATACCTTTGGTATTGTCATCAGAAGTCAAAGCAACAACTACACCTTCTTTAGCATCGCGGTCCGCACGCTTTTCAGTCATTTTTTGACCTTTCTTACGAAGGTACTCAATAGCTGCGTCGATATCGCCATTGGCTTCAACAAGAGCTTTTTTACAATCCATCATACCCGCGCCAGTCTGGTCGCGTAGGGCTTTAACATCTTTGGCAGAAATTTTCATAATAGCCGTGATCTAGTTAAAATAAGTTATACGTTGATATTAATAATTTGTTCTCTGAAAGAACGGAAGCAATGTTGCTCTATATAGTACAGAACAACATTGCTTGTTTATTGCAACTAAAATTGCTTAAGCAGACGTTTCTTCTTTTGTTTTCTCGTCTTTTTGTTGGTTGCGCTCGTCCAAACCTTCTTTGATTGCCGCTACTAAGTAGTCTGTGATAATCTTGATAGATTTAGAAGCATCATCATTTGCAGGGATAGCAAAATCTACTTTAGTTGGGTCAGAGTTGGTATCTACAATACCAACTGTTTTGATACCCAAACGAGTAGCTTCAGCTACCGCTAGATGCTCATGATTGATGTCTAAAATCAACAGAGCATTCGGCAAGCGATTCAATTGAGCCATTCCGCCAAACACACGCTCCAATTTGGTATGTGCACGTGTCATCGTCAAACGCTCTTTTTTAGTGATGTTTTCCAAAGAACCATCGTTCAACATGGTTTGGATTTTCTGCATTTTGCGGATAGACTTACGGATAGTAGGAAAGTTCGTCATCATTCCTCCCAACCAACGGTCTGTTACGAAAGGCATTCCTACACTTTGAGCCGCTTCTGCAATAATTTCACGTCCTTGTTTTTTTGTACCAACAAACATGATTTTTTTGCCAGACTTAGCCATTTGGCGCAATGCTTTAGCAGCTTTTTCCAGACCTTCGATAGTACGGTTTAGGTCAATCACGTGGATACCTTTACGTTCCATGAAAATGTAAGGACCCATTTTAGGATTCCACTTTCTTTTCATGTGTCCGAAGTGACATCCTGCATCCAACAATTCTTTATGAGATGGAGTTTGCATAATATTTTCTTCAATTTAAGTGGGCTTTTTGAATACTCAAAACCCAAGATTAAGGTTAACGGCTGTTGTTGATTTAGCAAAGTTGGCGATGAGCCGTGCTAAGATTTGTTGGGTTTTGGAATAGATTGTTCCCAACAAAACAGCCATAATAAATAAACAGCAATTAACGCTTGCTAAACTGAAAGCTTTTACGAGCCTTAGGCTTACCGTATTTTTTACGCTCAACCGCACGTGGGTCACGAGAAAGCATTTTGGCAGCTTTCAAGGGCTCACGAAACTCTTCGTTGATTTTGCACAATGCTCTAGCAATACCCAAACGGATTGCCTCAGCTTGTCCTTTTACACCGCCACCATTTACATTCACTTTCAAGTCGTAAATTGATGCTACTTCAACCAAATTCAAAGGCTCCATTACTTTTCCTTGAATGTGGTCTACTGGGAAGTATTCTTTATAATCTTTGCCATTTACCATCACGTTACCAGAACCTTGTTTCAAGTAAACGCGAGCTACGGCAGCTTTTCTTCTTCCTAGTCCATTTATAATTTCCATATTCTACTGTCCTTTATTTTAGCTCTAATGTAGAAGGTTTTTGAGCTTGATGTGGGTGCGCTCCTCCTTCGTATACAAATAGTTTTTTGATCATGGCATTACCCAACTTCGTTTTTGGCAACATACCTTTTACCGCCATTTCAACTAGGCGTGTAGGAAATTTGTCCAAAATCTGCTGAGGGGTTCTTTGCTTTTGTCCTCCGGGGTAACCAGAGTGGGTATAGTGTACTTTTTGGGTCAATTTGTTGCCCGTCAATTTCACTTTCTCTGCATTCAAAACAATGATGTAATCTCCACAATCTACGTGTGGTGTGTAGCTAGGCTTGTGCTTTCCGCGCAAAACTGTAGCCAACTTAGATGCCAAACGCCCCAATGGCAGTCCTTCTGCATCTATCACCAACCAATTACGAGACACCGTCTCTTTCTTGGCAGATTGAGTTTTGTAGCTCAATGTATCCACAATTATTATCTTTTTATGTAGTAAAAAATTTCTTCAATCGCTCCTCGGTTGTATTGGCCTGTTTTAATCTTTCTCAAAACCCGCTCTTACATAGTCCCCCCAAAGCGAATGCAAAAGTAAACTATGCTTTCTTAAAAAAGAAGCTTTTTTGGACTTTTTTTTAAATTCACTTTTGTAAGTGGTTGAAGAACAGCTAAAAAATCGCTCAGTTTTTTTTGTGAGTGGCGTTGGGCTTGGGTTTTTCTAGCATAAATGCTGTAATGAGCTGGTCTAGCAAGGCTTCTTCTGGGATGTTGTTTTGGGATAATTCTCAATCGCAAAACTGTATCAAACTCACCCAAGTACTCAAAAGGCAGATACTACCTAATATAAGATGCAGGATTCTGTAGCCTATTCCTTGTTTTCTGGTTGTCAATTTCATCGAACAATTAAACGCCCTTTTCGAGAGTACGGTCTGTAGTAATTTTGAAATTCGGCAATCTGCTCTGTAGTAAAATTATTATTACGAATATCCAATTTCTCAAATAGGTCTCTATCCAAAACACAGTCTTTTGGCAAGCTACTCAATTGATTATTACTTAAATCTAATTCCACCTTTCCAATCCAAAGACAAAAATCATCGGGTAAAACTTCCAATTGATTGTCGTTCAATTCGAGTATTTTCACATTTTCTAAGTTCGCCAATTCCTTCGGAACATTTTTGATTTGATTCCCGCCTAGCCGAATTATTCTAAGGGCTTTTAATTGACTGACTTCTACTGGAATTGCTTTGATTTGATTGTACTCTAATGTTAATTTTTCCAATTTTTTCAACTTGGCAATTTTTGGAGAAATATATATTATTTTTGCTCCTCTAGCAGTAATCGCTTTCAGGCTCTTCATTCTAAATAAGACTTTGGGAATTTCTGTAAAAGAAGTTCGCCAGAGATTAATCCATTCTAGTTTTTTTAATTTAACTAAAGAACGGGGCAAACAATCTATGGGTGAATCGGTCAGAGATAATGCCCTAAGGTTCTTAAACCGCATAACGACTTTAGGAAACCGTTCCAAAGGATTACTACCAATAGTCAATACTTCTAGTTTTTGGAGTTTACGCAAAAAGTTGGGAATTTCTGTAATTTGGTTGCCATCCAAATGCAGCTCCTTCAGATGAATACAGGCTGCGAGCTCGGGTGGAAGCACCTTTATATCCTTATAATTCAAATCTAAAACCACTACTTTTTCTGGTTCCTCTAGTGCCTTCTTCATGTTATAATAATATCCATCCTGCGCCAACACCGTTGAACAATAAAAAAGAAATAATGATATGTTGATTAGTAATTTCATTAAACGGTGGTAATACTCGAAGCACAATGTTCTAAAAATTTTGGACTGACCTTGGGGAATTTTTTCTTGAAATGGGCAGTATTATGTGGATTTTGTAAGGTAATAACGCCATCTTTGGGACCTGCCGTTTCTTGAAAATCTCTAACACCGAATACAGTTTTATTTGTCCTAAATATAAATACATTAAAAATGTAAACACACATAACCAACCTTAGTACAGTCCAACTAATCCAGAGTCCTGAAAAGTAGGGCTGTTAAGTTCTAGAAAACACCTCCGAATATTGTTGAAAAAAATCCTGAAAGGATGTCATTATTCTAGTAATAATGCCTATAAGATGCCTTTAAATCCCGAAGGGCAGGGCTGTTAAGTTCTGAAAAAAGCTAAT
>CAYULH010000183.1:0-6564 GCA_964445645.1 uncultured Aureispira sp.
GGGAATTTTTTTTCTTATTCCCAAAATAAAGTTTCATGTAGCTTGTTTTTGTACTACAAATACAAAACATACACTTTATTTTCTTTTTTGTGACAAATCTAGTGCTGTGATTTTAAGCGATGGTGAGCGGTAGAATGGTCTTTGGTGGCTCTATGTACAGAGCATAAGGTGGTCAGGACTTGGAGTGGCTTATCTGAAAACTAGTTGTTTGTTTTGAGGAGCTAAATTGTCTCTAAACCGACCGTAGGGCGTTCACAAACACTCGTGAAACAATCTGATATATTTGATGATGTTAGTGCAGGACTCTTTTTGTCTTTACTTCTGAATATCCCTAGATAACATAGCCACCACTAGAACACTAACATATAAAAGATAACTGTCCCAAAATGCCTTGGTGTAGGGCAAGGTGAACCAACGGTGCATGGCGTAGGGCAACCAGCAGAGCGTTAGTAAGGTTAGGGAGAGGAATAGGCGTTTCAAGGAGAGGAATGTTTTACTATGTCCTATAAATTAGTTCTCATAAGATAAGCCAAACTTTAAGTAGTCTTAAAAAATAGATAAAAATTTGGGGGTTATCCTAATAAAGCTGTCAATAGTGTTACAAAACAAATACTCCTGTTAGAAATGTCTAACAGGAGTATTAATGATACTTAAAGCCATGAAGAGTACCAGTTATCCTCTTTTTTTACGAGAGTTAGATCTCTTATTCTTATGATAATTCTTCTTAAACGACTTGCTGCGTTTTTGAGGGGGGGCAGCCTTGTGCTGTTTGGATTGGCCACCCTTGGGGGCAGCATCAGCCAAGAGCTGATTGACTAAATCCTCTCGATTGGCTTTTTTGAGCACACTCTTAATCCAGCGGTGATTTTCACGCTTATACCAGAAAAAGAAACGATGCTGGTCCCGTTTTTCGTCCTCTGCCTTGGGCGTAAAAGTAGGCTGCAAGGTATAAGGATGGTAGCCCGAATAATAAATAATAGTAGCTACCGTCATAGGCGTAGGCGTAAAATCTTGCACTTGCTCCAATTGGAAGCCCATATCTTTGGTTTCGGCCGCCAAGTTGGCCATATCTTCCAGCTCACAACCGGGATGACTAGAGATAAAATAGGGAATCAATTGCTGTTTCATCCCGTGCTTGGCATTGATTCGATCAAACATTTTCTTGAACGAATGAAAATGCTTGAAGGAGGGCTTACGCATTACCCGCAAAACATTGTCTGAAGTATGCTCAGGAGCCACTTTGAGGCGGCCCGAAACATGGCGTGTAACCAACTGCTCAGAGTACGCTTCTAAATCTTCTGGATCTGCTTTTTTGTTAAATTCGGGTACCAACATATCATAGCGAATGCCCGAACCTACAAATGCTTTTTTGACTTTGGGGTTGGCATCTACTGCTTTGTAAATTTCGGTCATGGGCGCATGAGAAGTGTCCAAATTACTACAGATGGTTGGCGAAATACAAGAAGGGCTAATACATTTATCACAAATAGCTTGTACCTTGCCTTTCATGCGATACATATTGGCCGATGGCCCACCCAAATCACTGATATAGCCTTTGAAATCCTCATCCTCTGTAATTTTATCTACCTCTTTGAGAATAGATTCCTTGGAGCGACTGGCAATAAACTTGCCTTGGTGAGCAGAAATGGTACAAAAACTACAGCCGCCAAAACAACCTCTGTGCATATTGACCGAGAATTTAATCATCTCATAGGCTGGAATAGGGCCTCGCTTGTTGTATTTGGGGTGTGGTTTGCGGGTATACGGCATATCAAAGGAAGCATCCATTTCCTTTTCCGTCATGGTCTGGTACGGCGGATTGATGACCAGTGTTTTGTCTCCTACATCTTGCAATAAACGATCGGCCTGTAGCTTGTTCGATTCTTGCTCTATGTATTTAAAATTACTAGCAAATGCCTTTTTATCTTGCAAACAAACCTCGTGCGAATTCAAGACTTTGTCTTTCCAATTCTTATTCTTAGGCAATTGTCCTTTATCTACCAAGAAAGCCGTTTGGGCAATGGTCTTGAGCGAGGAGAACGGCACGCCCTTATCCAACAAAGTTACCAAGTCACGTAGTGGCTGCTCGCCCATACCATACACCAATATATCGGCTCCCGAACTCTCCAAAATCGTAGGCAACAATTCATCTTTCCAATAATCATAATGGGTTACTCGGCGCAAGGAAGCCTCAATGCCACCAATCATAACAGGCGTATCCGGATACAATTCCTTTAGGATTTTGGTGTAAACAGTGGTGGCATAGTCGGGCCGAAACCCACTTTTGCCCCCAGGGCTGTAGGCATCGGTGGAGCGACGACGGCGATTGGCTGTGTAGTGATTGACCATAGAATCCATACAGCCCGATGTTACCCCAAAAAACAACCTTGGGGTACCCAGTTTCTTAAAGTCACGCCAATCGTCTTGCCAATTGGGTTGCGGTACAATAGCCACCTTAAAGCCCATGCTTTCGATGATACGCCCAATTACCGCTCCCCCAAATGCAGGGTGGTCTACATAAGCATCTCCACTGAACAAAATAACGTCCAATTGATCCCAGCCTCTTTTTTCTACCTCTTTTTTGGTGGTTGGCAGCCAGTCCGTAATTTTATAAGACATATATTTCTACACTTTAAAAGCTCTTTTGGTAGCCTTAATTTATAATAAGATGGGTGTTATTCGTACCTCTAATAATTGTACAAATATACGACACAAAGGCCATACCATCAAGCCTTAGAAGCAAGGTAGCTATTTTTGAAGCAACTTGTTGATTATAAACACAATAAACAGACAGTATAGCTGTTGTAAAAAACAATAGAATAGTTCTTTTTACCTTGAATTGACAGAACCAAGCACCTTTATTACAACTTATACCAATCCATACTCAAAATTAGTATTATGTCCTTCAATATTGGCGCGTCTACTGCGTTATTTTTATCAGCCGTAGCGCTGCTATGGCTGATAAAAATGCCTTGTACCCACATCCAATCTCTTTGAACCTATTATCCTACTTCTAAATATGGATTGGTATTACTCTTTACAAGGGCTTTCTTCTACAATTCTTGTTTGAAGATGAATGTAACCACACTGCCCTTCTGGATTTTGATAATAGACATAATTGGGCTTTTCTTGGGCGCACCGAAGTTGGGTATATTGGAGCGAAATAACCGTGCTGAAATACTGGTCAATAACGCCCTTCCGCTCCCCCTTTGTTACCAATAACAACACCTTTTTATTGGGTTTCGATAACAAACTTACCGCATCAAATACTTTGCTGTCTTCCAAGCGACCATTTTGCGGATCAAACAAATGCCATTGGCCTTTTTTGTTTTGGAGTGCCAATACATCTTCATACCAGTCAATTTGGGTACATTTCACAGGCAACACCACTTTACCACTGGTAGCAATCAATCCCCATTTTTTTCTCTTTTTTACCAAAACAACCTCCCCCATCAAACGAGGCAAAATAGCATCTGCCTCATAAAGCAATTTGCCATTATTGGCAAACAATCTCCATTTAGTTTTTCCTAGGCTCTTTCCCAGAATATAGTTACTTGGATAACGCGTCACTTCATAAGTTTCAGAATCAAAGCTTGTTCTATTCAGATAAAAGAGCGTATCATAGAGGGGCGGAATCAAAATTTCAGCTTCAGCAGCAAGAAGCCCCCATGCTCCATTGTTGTTCTGAAAAAAGTGGCCTTTGTTGCTTTGGGCAAGCACCAAAGAATGAATACAAAGGCATAAAGCCAGTGTTTGGTATACACGGTTCATTATTTGTTTGGTCTTTATATTGGGAATTATTTTATGTGGTAATATTAGGGATTGATGCAGCACAAGGGCAATTATCAGAACATACCATTTTTATCGTTCAAAGGTATTGTTTTGTAGTAGACAAAACAAGATTTCAACAAAATAACAGCCTTCTTTTCAAGGGAAAATATTCATTGAAATAGATTTTTTAAAAGAAAAACAACATCAGATGAACTTTCTTTTAAAGTACTTAGTTTAAAAAGTAAACAAAGTCATTTTCTTTTTGTAGTTTAGTTCTCAGAACACAGCAAGCACTAGATATTTTATACAAAACCAGCTAACGTATGTACTTAAATTTAGATCCCAATTTTGCTCCTTATGGCATCAACCAAGCATTGGCCTTTGAGCATTTCACTTTTTCGGGCGGAGAGCCTCATTTTAAATTATTAGAAACCCCAAGCCCCGAACAAACTGTTGTCATCACCCACCGTATACAATCTTTTAATGATATGGGATTGCTCTTGATTGCCGTAGATGCCTTGAAGCGAGCAGGAATCAAGCAGATAGAATTGGTGCTCCCCTATTTTCCAGCCGCTCGACAAGATCGGGTTATGGTAGCTGGTGAGCCTTTGAGCGTAAAGATTTATGCCGATCTTATTAATAATCTACAACTGGACAATGTTACCATCTTTGATGCTCATTCAGAGGTTGCCATTGCCCTGCTCCACAACTGTAAGGCTGTTAGCAATCATACCTTCATAGCACAAGTGCTTCAAAACTTAGGGGAGGTACAACTCATTGCACCTGACGGGGGTGCGCTCAAAAAAATCTATAAATTGGCCGCCCATTTACAAGGGGCTTATCCCGTAGTAGAATGCTCCAAAAGCCGCGATGTACGCACAGGCAAACTATCGGGTTTTAAGGTGTTTGCCGAGGACTTGCAAGGAGCTGATTGCCTCATTGTAGACGATATTTGTGATGCTGGCGGCACTTTTATGGGCTTGGCCAATGCACTCAAAGAAAAAAATGCAGGCAATCTATATTTAGCGGTCAGCCACGGCATTTTTAGCAAAGGCTTGGAGGCTTTGTCTCAGCACTTTACCCAAATTTTTACGACCAACTCGTTTAACGATTGCACGCCTCATGAGCGTTTGACACAGCTCGATTTAGGTCCATTTTTATAAAAACACAATAAAGAATACTTTTCCAATTTCATTAATTTCACTACTAGTACACAACTAGTTTACACCATAAAATATACCAACACTATGAATCCACTACTCTATACAGATGGTTACAAAGTAGATCACCGCCGCCAATACCCAGACAATACTACCCTTGTTTATTCCAATTGGACACCCCGCAAAAGTCGCCTAGAAGGCATTGACAAAGTGGTCTTTTTTGGGCTGCAATTTTTTATCAAAAAATACATTCTGGAAGATTTTCAAAATAACTTTTTCAATCAGCCCAAGGATCAAATTGTGGCGCGTTATGCCCGACGTATCAACAATTATTTGGGTCCCAATGAGGTAGGAACAGAGCACATTGCTGCACTGCACGATTTGGGCTACTTACCTATGGTTATCAAGGCATTGCCCGAGGGCGTAAGTGTGCCTATTCGAGTGCCTATGTTTACGATGTATAATACATTGCCCGAATTTTTCTGGCTAACCAATTACTTTGAAACCTTGCTTTCTGCAACGGTCTGGATGCCTTGTACCTCCGCTACTTTGGCAAAAAAATACCGTACTATTTTGGATCATTACGCCCAAAAAACTTCTTCTATTCCTGAGTTTGTAGACTGGCAAGGGCACGACTTTTCTATGCGTGGTATGGCTGGTTTGGAGGCTGGCACCATGTCTTCGGCAGGGCATTTATTGAGTTTTACAGGCACCGATACCATTCCTACGGTTGATTTCTTGGAGGAATATTATAATGCTAATTCTGATGAAGAACTAGTAGGCGGCTCCGTAGCGGCTACCGAACACTCCGTGATGTGCATGGGCACTAATTCTGGAGAGTTGGAAACCTTCAAGCGTCTCGTAACCGAAGTGTACCCTCATGGTATTGTTTCTATTGTTTCGGATACTTGGGATTTGTGGAAAGTGTTGACCGAATATTTGCCTGCACTCAAAGAAGAGATTTTGGCCCGAGATGGCAAAGTGGTCATTCGCCCCGATAGCGGTGATCCCGTAGATATTATTTGTGGTAATCCGAATGGCAAAACGGAGATTGAGCGCAAAGGGGTTGTTGAAAGTTTGTGGGAAACCTTTGGCGGAACAACCAATGACAAGGGCTACAAGGAATTGGACAGCCATATTGGAGCGATTTATGGCGATAGTATTACACTGGCTCGTGCCGAGCAAATTTGCAGCCGCTTGGAGCAAAAAGGCTTTGCCTCTACCAATGTAGTCTTGGGTATTGGGTCCTTTACTTACCAATACAATACTAGAGATACCTTTGGTTTTGCTATGAAAGCAACTTATGGTGAAGTAGATGGAGTGGGACGTGAAATCTTCAAAGATCCTATTACTGATGATGGCACCAAGAAATCGGCCAAGGGCTTAATTAAAGTGACCCTAGAAAATGGAGAATATGTACTCCACGACCAAGTAAGTTGGGAAGAAGAAAAACAAGGAGAATTCCGTGAGGTATTCAGAGATGGCCAACTGCTAGTCGATTGGACACTGGCCGAAATTCGGGCGCAAATTCGCTCATAATTACTTATTAACAAAATATTTGTACCATTTTAGCAAAAGTCTCTATTACAGGCTTTTGCTTTTTTCATAGTGTTATAATTGCTTATTCCCTCTA
>CAYULH010000184.1:0-6548 GCA_964445645.1 uncultured Aureispira sp.
TACCACTTCTGTACCGACCGAATCCTTAACCACAACAGGTACCACAACATCCCCTTTGTCTAGGGTGGTGATTTGTTCTATTTGTTCGGGGCTGAGGCTGGCTACGGCACGTTGTTGCCCTTGGCTGCGTTTGAGGTAGTTGACCTGCATACTTTTGAGCAATGGAATTTTGTCGTCAGGCACGTTCATACCGACCACCATGCCGGTGGCGGTTTCGGCCAGTAGGGCAGTGGCCGCCGCGTGTACTTGGCTGATGTGGTTTTGGACTTTGCGCTTGTTGGCTACCGTAACAATGACCTCGTTGGTGGTCATTTTTTCAAAACGAATGCCGGCAGTGCCCACAAACTTGACCACATTGCCCAAGGTGAGGGACAAGGCAGATGTTTGCATAAACTGCGGCAATTGATAAATGTTTTTGACGATTTTGGCTAATCTATTCATAAATATAACGAGCTTCTATACTGTAATCATCTTTGGAGAGGAGTACAATATCTTGTGTTTGATTGATTTTGTAATATTTTTTAGGAAAGTAGTTGAGCAATTGTTGTGAGGTATATACTTGATTTTCGATGTTTTTTAGAATCATAATCGACTGTACGGTATCACTTACAATTTCAACATCCAATGCCTTTATACTTAATTCTTTGTCTTGGCTTTTGTAACGCAGTATCAACTTTTTCTTATCAGCACTATAGGCAGTATCTATGCTGTATTGGTCACGCCAAGAGGGTTTATTGAGGTCACTTTCTATAAAAAAACTCAATTCCTGTTTCCAATCTTTTATGTTTACCTTTTGTTGTTCCTCCTTTCCATTTTGTCGAATGGTTTTTTGCAACTTGATAGATTGTGCATCCAAATAAGCAATTTCTTGCTCAAAAAAGCCCTTGAGATCAAAAAAACGTTGGGAAGTGCTTGTACTGCTCGGAGTGGGGCTGCTGGTACAAGCTGCAAAAAGGCACAAAAAAAGAAAAGATAGTAATCTATTGGACATAATATTATAATTGAGTACGGTAAAGGTAATATTCTAAAAAGACATCTTGAAGTTTTTGACACAAAAGCAACCTCAAGTACTGCTGATAGAAGGTGATAGGGGGCAAGTTGTTTAAAATAATCCCACTCTTAAGGATTAATTTTCATTTTTAAAGCCCTAGATGGCCTACAACTAAGAATTAAAGGTTAATTTGTGCTAGTTAATAACTGTACTATACCTTCTTTAAATACCTCTAAAATTGTCTGAGCAGTCCTTTAGAACGTTGCCGTATTTTACGGGTTTTGCATTGCTGGCAGCACTCGTATTGTTTATTAGTTTCTTCTTTCCAAATCGTTTAGAATTTGATTATGATTTTGAACAAGGGGAGCGTTGGCGTTATCATGATATTAAGGCACCGTTTGATTTTCCTATTAAAAAAACAAAGCAAGAAATAGCCCACGAAAAAGCCATTGTTGCCGAAGGGGTGGTTCCTTACTACCGACTCAACAAAGATTTGGTAGCCTACCAAAAAAAGTCCTTTAGAACGACCTTTAACAAGGCGTGGAGGAACAGCACGGCTATTGATTCAAGTGACTTGAAGGACTCTAGCCGTTATTTGGAGTTTGGTTATAAGGTGATAGAGGAAATTTATACCACGCGTTTGATTGCTTTGGAAGAGGAGGATTTGGCTAAGGGCGAGCAATTTGTTTTTGAGTTGTTGGACGGGAATGTTGATTTGGGAGCGCATACGTTGGAGGATGTGTATACCCAGAAGCAAGCCATTCAGTGGTTGGTAGATACCTTGCACCAGATGGAGGACGAACTGCCCGAATTTAAATTCCTATTTGAAGTGCTGGAGAAGATTGTGAGTGTGCCCAATGTGGTGCTGGACCAAGACATGACCAGCAAGCAATTGCAAGCCGCTTACAATGATATTTCTCCTTATCGGGGTATGGTCAAGGCAGGAGAGGCTATTGTCATGCGGGATCGCTTGATTGATTCAGTGGCTTACGCCAAAATTATCTCTTATCAGAATAAGTATAACCAAGAGATTAATCAGCACAAAAACAGTGTGTTGATTTATTTGGGTTATTTGGCTCTGACCATTACACTCCTCATTATTTTTTCCTTGTTTGTGCAGTTCTATGCCCCCAAGGTGCTTAAGAATTGGAGACATTTGCTGTTGATTGTACTACTCATTGCTGCTTATGTGTATATGGCCGATGTGGTCAATACCATTCCCATTCTAGATTTGTATCTGGTTCCCTTTTGTATTATTCCTATTATAATCATCAACTTTTTTAATCCACAATTGGCACTGGTTACACACCTTATTACCATCTTGTTGGTAAGTATGTTGCTCTCTTTGGATTATCATTTTATACTCACGCAGATTTTGGTGGGAATGGTAGCGGTTGTTACCAAACTGAAAACTCGATATTTGTCCAACTTTTTTCTTTCCTTGCTTTATATAGGATTGGCGTATTGTATTGCATTTTTTAGTTTAGAAATTGTACATGCAGGCACTATTTTTCCTGTGGTAACAGAGAATGGAACCATGGTAGAAGAGGGAGTACGTTGGTATATGTTGCGTTGGATCTTGTTTAATATTTTCCTAACCTTGCTCTCTTATCCATTGATTCCATTGTTGGAAAAAATATTTGGGCTGACCTCTGATATTACTTTGGTAGAATTATCAGATTTGGACAAACCCTTGCTCAAAATGCTATCTATCAAAGCTCCCGGAACCCTACAGCACTCGTTGCAAGTGGCTAATTTATCAGAAGCCGCTGCCAAGGCTATAGATGCCAATGCCTTGTTGGTAAAGGTGGCGGCCTTGTATCACGATATTGGCAAAATGCACCAGCCGCATTATTATATTGAGAATCAGAACGATACCAATCCGCACGATAAGCTCAATCATTTAGAAAGTGCTCAAATCATCATACAGCATGTAACAGAGGGCGTTAAGTTGGCCAAAAAACATCGTTTGCCAAGTGTGTTAATTGATTTTATTTGGACACATCACGGCACTACACGAGTCGAGTTCTTTTACAGAATGCACCAAAAAGAGCATCCAGATGAAGAAATTGATGCAACGTTGTTCACGTATCCTGGGCCCAAACCTACTACTAAGGAGCAGGCCATTATGATGATCGCAGATTCGCTAGAGGCAGCATCCAAGAGCCTAAAATCACCGACAGAGGAGGACATCAATAACTTGGTAGAAAATATTATCAAAGGGAAAATAGCAGGTGGACAATTGAAACACACCAATTTGTCATTCAAGGAATTGGAAAAAATAAAAGTGGTGTTCAAGAAGCTCCTAAAGAGCATGAACCACGTTCGTATTGTTTATCCTGATGAAAAAAAGTAAACTTGTTGAGTTTTTATAACTTACTGCCCAATGGTTTCGCCCATTTTGATGACCGTTTCAAGGCCATTTTGAGTATTCTCAACCAAATCCTCACTAAAGGTAATTTTGCCCTTTTCAAACAATAGAACAATGGTAGAACCTCCAAAGGCAAAGTATCCTTTTTCGTCCCCTTTCTGTATGCTGCTGTTGGGCGTATAGGTATGAATAATACTTCCGACCATAGTTGCACCTACTTCCGAAAATAGAATATCGCCATATTCTGAAGTAGTCAGAATACTATATTCACGTTGGTTTTGGCAGAATATTTCCAAGCTTTTCTTCAGTGCCAAGGGCGAAACCGAAAAATAATGCCCTTTTATAATGGTAGAATCCGTAATCGTACCCGTGGCAGGAAAATGAAAACGATGATAATCGGTTGGAGCCAAACGAACAATTAACATTGCCCCATCGGCATATTTTTGAGCCAATTGCTCGTCCAAAAGAAAGCTTTTGGCTGTAAATTCACTGCCCTTTACAAAAAAAGAACGCACATCTTTGAGCGAAGGAAAAGCCAGCACCTTGCCATCAGCAGGAGCCACCACCCCCTCACCAATAGGGCGAGCGGTGGGTTTGACTTTTCTGTAAAAGAACTCATTAAAGGTCTGATAGCCATTTTCAGGAACAATGTACGCACTCATATCCATATCATACTCTTGGATAAAACGTTCAATGCGTTTTTGAGATAAGCGGCTGTTCATAAATGCGCCTCCCAAGGCCGAAACAAATTTGCGTTTGAATAAGGCATTCAAGGTGAGTTTGCCCATAGGGGCATTGTACAGCCATTTTAACATTCCTGCACTCGGAATTTGTTCCTCAATGACCTTGGTAGTTCCCCTAATAATAAAGCTATTTGATTCCATACAGTTGCTTGTTTAAACAAGGAAGCTAGTCCTCTGCAAAAGAAGACTAGCTTTATTTTTATTTTTGTTCAATGCCTATAAGTGAATGACTTCATCATAGGCAGCAGCAGCAGCTTCCATAACTGCCTCACTCATAGTTGGGTGAGGGTGAACTGCTTTTACAATTTCCATACCTGTAGTTTCAAGTTTTCTAGCCACAACAGCCTCTGCAATCATTTCTGTTACATTGCTTCCAACCATGTGGCAGCCCAAAAACTCGCCGTATTTTTTATCAAAAATCACCTTCACAAATCCCTGATTAACACCACCAGCACTTGCTTTTCCAGAAGCGGAGAATGGGAATTTGCCTACACGCAATTCGTAGCCTGCCTCTTTGGCCTCGGCTTCAGTCATACCCACAGAGGCCACCTCAGGAATACAGTACGTACAACCGGGGATATTGCCATAATTGATAGGTTCTGGATGATGTCCAGCAATTTTCTCTACACAAGTAATGCCCTCTGCACTAGCCACGTGTGCCAATGCTTGGGTAGCCAATACATCACCAATAGCATACACGCCATCTACATTGGTTCTGTAGTAATCGTCTACCTCAACATGTCCGTGTTTGGTAGTTTTGACCCCCACTTCTTCCAAACCAATATTCTCCGTATTGGGTACAGCACCAACGGCCGATAGGACTATATCACAGTCCATCGTTTCCTCCTTGCCTGTTTTGTTGTTTTTGTAGGTAACTTTGCAGCCAGCACCACTTTTATCCACATTTGTAACCGCAGTACCTGTTTTGATATTGACACCCGCTTTTTTGAAGATTTTTTTCATTTCTTTAGAAACATCTTGATCTTCTCTAGGCAAAATATTATCCATATACTCGATAATAGTTACCTCTGTTCCCATAGTATTGTAGAAATAAGCAAACTCAATTCCGATAGCACCAGAACCCATAACGACCATTTTCTTAGGGATTTCTGGCAGCACCATTGCCTTTCTATATCCAATGATTTTTTCATTATCAATATCCAAATTAGGTAGCTGGCGAGCACGTGCTCCTGTAGCAATAATAGTATGCTTGGCACTGTACTCTTTTTTATTGCCTTTGGCATCCGTAACCACTACTTTTTTGCCTTTGGCCAATTTGCCCTCACCCATCAATACATCAATCTTATTTTTGCTCATCAAGAACTTGATGCCTTTACTCATTTTGTCTGCTACACCTCTAGAACGTTTAATAATAGCAGAGAAATCAGCTTCGGGGGTACTCGTTTTAATCCCATAATCGGCTGCATGATTAATGTATTCAAATACTTGAGCACTTTTGAGCAATGCCTTGGTAGGAATACATCCCCAGTTGAGGCAAATACCACCTAAAGATTCACGTTCTACTACAGCTGTTTTGAGACCTAGTTGAGCTGCGCGAATAGCTGCTACATATCCACCTGGGCCACTTCCAATAACAATTACATCGTAGTTCATAATTTTGAGTATTTTTTATAGTTTAACTGTCTCTATGAAGGTAAATTATTTCTTTTCAGAATGAATAATTACACTTATAGTCTCTATTTTTTTGAGTACATTTGTTTCATACTCTATATGCAGCCACAAAGGTACGTTTTATCTAGTATAGTGGTGCAATTTTGTTGTAAAATTCTATTATATAATGCCTTACAGTTATAATTGTTGTTACTGGCCCTTGAATACACCCCATCATGGCTAATTTACTAGAAGAATTAACTCCTATTTTAGAAGATTTTATTCGTGCTCAACGAATATTTTTTGTAGCTACAGCCAAACGAGAAGGCCGTATCAATTTGTCGCCCAAGGGTATGGACACCTTTCGGATTCTTAAAGCCAACAAAATTGTATGGCTCAATCTCACAGGGAGCGGCAACGAAACAGCCGCCCACCTAGCAGAAAACCCCAGAATGACCATTATGTTTTGTGCCTTTGAGGGCAAGCCTCTAATTTTGCGTTTGTATGGCCAAGCACAGGTGTATCACGAGCGAGATGAGACTTACCAACAATACATTGGTTTGTTTGAAGCAGATGCTGGTGCCCGTCAAATCATTACCTTAGATATTGATTTGGTGCAGACATCCTGTGGTTATGCTGTGCCTATTATGACGTATGAAGAGGAACGTACTATTTTGCGTGAGTGGTCGAAAAAACAAGGCAAGAAAAAAATAGAAAAATACTGGAAGGATAACAATATGACAAGCTTAGATGGGGATGATACTCATATTTTTGAAGATTAAGTAGTCTTAAAAAAGTAAACGGGCTAAAAAACGATTCTTTTTCCCCAGCT
>CAYULH010000185.1:0-6531 GCA_964445645.1 uncultured Aureispira sp.
GCAGCATTCAAATTAGCTTTTTTCAGAACTTAACAGCCCTGCCCTTCGGGATTTACATTTCAGAGTGTTCATAATTAGAACTTAACAGCCCTGCCCGAAAGGGTGCTATTATCGTCTTGTAGGGGTAATACATTCCCCCTAAGGCAAAGTTATCCTATTACAAATCCTTGTGAAGCCTCCAATGTTGCAAACTACCCAATAGCACCATTTTTAGCGTCAAGCGCAAAAACACAAAAACCTGACTGATACCCAAGGAAATCAGAATGGTAGTCAAACTATTGACATGCACAGCTTTGTACAGGTAATAATTGCCCAAAATGAGCAGCAACCACAAACCACCATTGAGCCAATACAAGACATAAGTTCCCCAATTTCGGAGCACACAAAGCAAGCTCGGCCATAGTGCTTGGAAAATCCATTTTTTGTCGTTTTCTACTAAGAATAACTTGGTGTAATCTTGCCACATAAAAAAGAAAGCCCCCACCAATACATACAGGGGAGTAATCCATTTGAAATTATAAGCAATAATGCCTTCATTCTCCAAACTAAACGGCGAAAGCCCATTGGACGTGGTGTAAAACAAAAACAAAAACACACCCAAAACAAAGCCATGAATAAGCGCAAAGTAGAAGGTTAACCGCAACAATCGCCAGAAAAAATCAACACTTTTGCCCCAAAAAAAGGAAGGCACATAGCGGTGGGGCTGTTCAATCACCAAGGCCAAAATACCACCTGTAGCAAATACCAAGGAAAGCAAGGCCAAGCCCAATACCAAAATAGATTGTTCCAAAATAGGATCAAAACCTACCCCATAAGCATTCTTAAAATCATTGAGTAAGGTGTAATCAAAGCCTTGGAGCATATCCTTCACCAACAGCGAATGCCCTACTGTACTCGTAAAAAGATGATGGAGAGGATAGGCCACTAGGAGCGACCAAGAAAGAACAAACAAGTAACAAACCAATAAGGCCCGTTTGTATTGCCACGCTTGTATAAAACCGTGTTTTAATGCTGAAAACCAGCTCATATTTTTTTGTTTTTAAATTAACATACTCAAGCTAACAATTGCGCCTTCCATCCAAGTGAGAAAAGAACTGCTGTAACGCAAAATCCCTGATGAATGGGGTTGTAGGGTATAACTATTGTTCCAAACATTCTTATCAATAAGCACCTTAAAAGTAGGATCAATATGTACAGCAACAATTTTTTTGCTACCCTCATAAGTAAAGTCATGGCTTCGAGCTTTGCCATCCCAATATTCCAATACAGTGCTGCCATCATCAAAGGTGATTTCTACATACTGAGGCACTTGCAAACTCCCCAAACGATACAAGATGGTTTTGGCGCGATAAATGGGTTTATTGTTGGCTATGGGCAAGCGTGCTTTTTTCCAATCCTCAAAGTAGCCTACAGGAGATTCTACAAGTATATTGCTAATACTGTGAACGGTATAATCACAAGAACCTGTACCATGTATCACCTGTTCTAAATACTCATCTATAGATTGGGCATATTCCTCAGAGTGATACAAGCGCACCCGCTCTTTGGCTACTTTTATAAAATCCAATCGGCTCGGGTGCTTGAATTTCCAACGTTTGAAATATTGTTTCATAATATCTCTGAAACAAGGCTTGCCCACCAAACCCTCTAAGGTGGCCAAGCTCATGGCTCCCTTGCCATAAAAAATTTCTCGTTGCCCCCCATGTTCAAATTGCCAACTAGTTTTACTCATAGGCCCTACATTGATGTTATCAGAATTGAAAAAACGCCCACGACGATATTCCATAGAGCCAATATACCAGTCCAAGTATTCCCAATAAAATACCCCTTTCGGGTAATACTTATCCATCATTTTGGCTTCAAAAAAAGCAGTAAAACCCTCATCCATCCATGCTTCCTCCTGTTCATTGGTGGCAACCATTTGCATGAAATATTGGTGGGTCAATTCGTGCATGGTCAATGTCTCGGTGGTGCGTACATTGGAGGGCATGAGGCACAAGGTAGGTGCGGTAAACAAGGTTGGATATTCCATAGCACCAGAAAATAAGCCATAATAGGGTGGACTGACAATAGTGAGGCTAGGATAGGGGTACTTTTCCAGATATTCTTCAAAAAAATCAAGGGTATAAAAAGCCGCCTGATAAAAACGTTCCTTATTGCAAATATGCTCAGGCATAATCAATAACTTAACATCCACTCCTTTCCAATCGCGATGCAATTCTATAAATTTGGGGCTGGCCGTCCAAGCAAAATCAATGACATCCTCGGCCTTGTAGGTCACTATTTTGCGTTCTTGATGCTCTTGAGTGCTTATGTGATAACCACTTGCCCCCACAGTAAAGTCTATAGGCACCTCCATACGCACCTCATACACCCCAAACTCACCATAATACTCTGTTTGAGGGTGATATTGGTGGCAGTTCCATTGTCCCTCCTGAGCAAAACGTGTCCCAGCAGGCTCATACACCCCCAATTTGGGGTACCACTGCACCATAAAATAATAATCCCTATTGTAACCTGTTCTAATAGAAGCCTTGGGAATACCAGACTGCCATTTCATATCAATACTATAACTACTATAAGGCAAAATAGGCTGCTCCAATCGTACCTCTAGTACAGTATGGTCGTCTGGATTGGGAATATCGGGCTGAATAAACTGTATACTATCAGCAGGCAGGATGCCCTCTTTTGTTCTTACTTCCAATACCTGTATATAAGGCCAAACCCCTTGTTCAATTTCCTCCTTGCTCTTGCTCGTAAATACCCGATTCCTATTCTGCATAAAAACAGTTTTATTGTTCTTAAATGCATTATAATACAAATGAAAAGGCATAGTCCAGATGGTGTCTCCAGAAGGATTGTTAAATGTAACCGTCTGATTAGCATGTACTTGTTTTTGGGTAGTGTCTAATACTAGATCAATCTTGTAGTTGGCAGTACGAGGTGAAAGCCCCCCTGTAGGTATTTGTGCATTGCTGCTATCAGAGAACAACAGCATCCCCAAAATTACCCAACAAAGATAAATGGTTGTACAGATTTTAAGTGGCCGAATAACGAAAGAAAATGACATAAAAAATGATCTTGGATAACTGTATTGCCTTCAAATATGTACCAAAACAACAAAACTCAAAAACTGCTAGTCGATAGATTATTGCTGTTTGCTTTATTTTTGGGTATATTGAGCGGCAAATAAGAAATATTTGGTGAGAATGGAAGAGGGTGTTTAATAAAAGACTTAATTTTGAAACCAATAATTACCTTACCATAAGGTGCAATTTTGAATCGCTACAAAATTTATAAGTACATATACTTGATTTTCTTGCATTGCTCATCTTTCTTTAAAAATGGAAAGATACTTCTTGTTTTAGATATTTTATAGTAATTCAAACTGCTGCTTTAATTAAAAAAAACTTATGAAACACATTACAACCCATATTTTAGCTTTTTGGTTGGTCATAATTGCCTTGCAAAGCCAAGCCCAATACACTTACCAGACGGTAGAAGGCGACCCCTTAAATGCTAAAATTTACACCCTAAAAAATGGCCTAAAAGTTTACATGAGTGTGTACAAAGATGCGCCACGCATCCAGACATTCATTGCAGTCCGCACAGGTTCCAAAAACGACCCCGCAGATGCCACAGGTTTGGCACACTACCTAGAACACATGATGTTCAAAGGAACCAGCAAAATTGCCTCCTTAGATTGGGAGAAAGAAAAAGTCTTGTTGAAGCAGATTTCTGATTTGTATGAGAAAAACAGAAATACCACTTCACCAGAAGAACGCAAAAAGAATTTAGAAGAAATTGACCGAATCTCTAATGAAGCCGCAAAATATGTAGCGACCAATGAATATGACAAAATGGTTTCTTCCTTGGGGGCCAAAGGCACCAATGCTTACACTTGGGTAGACCAAACCGTCTATGTCAATGATATTCCAAGCAATGCCCTAGAAAAATGGGTAGCATTAGAAGGAGAGCGTTTTGGTGAATTGGTTTTGCGTCTGTTTCATACAGAATTGGAGGCCGTGTACGAGGAGTTTAATATTTCTCAGAACAATACCTATCGCAAAATCAGCAAAGCAGTAGCCAGCAATTTGTTTCCTACCCACCCTTATGGTACACAAACCACTATTGGAACAGGAGAACACTTGAAAAATCCTTCTATGGAGAAAATTCACGCTTACTTTGATACCTATTATGTGCCCAACAACATGGCTATTGTTTTGTCAGGAGATTTTGACCCAGACCAAGCTGTAGCTGCCATCGAAAAACATTTTGGAGATTATGAGCGCAAACCTGTCCCCGAGTGGAAACGCCCAGAACAAGACCCTATTACACGGGTCATCAAGGAGGAAGTAACCAGCAAGGAAAGCCCTACCTTGACCATGGCTTGGCGTTTGGACGGTGTGGGAAGTGAAGATGCCATGAAGGCACGTTTGATGGATTTGGTGCTTGCCAATGGTAGTGCAGGCTTGATTGACCTCAACTTGGTGCGTACACAACGCACAGGGCAGCAAACTTACTCTTACTTACAAACCTATGATGATTACAGTCAGTTTGTAATAGCTGGTCAGCCCAAAGCAGGCCAAACCCTAGAGCAAGTACAGCGTCTTTTGTTGGCTCAATTGGCCAATATCAAGCAGGGCAAATTCCAAGATTGGTTGTTGGATGCTATTATTAATAATGCAGAATATACCGAAATCAAAAAATTGGAGTCCAATTATGCCCGTGCCAACAAAATGTTGGGAGCTTTCTTGTACGAGCAAGAATGGAAAGAAATTGTAAACTATTATGATGAATTACGCAAGTTTAATAAATCAGATATTGTAGAATTTGCCAATGAAAAAATTAAAGATTACAATTATGTAGTGGTGTACAAAAGAGAGGGCAAACCAGCCGATATTTATACCGTAGAAAAACCAAAAATTACACCTGTACAGGTAAATAGAGAAGCCATTTCGGAGTTTAAGAAAAATTGGGATGGTATTGCAACTACTGATTTATTGCCTGCATTCTTGGATTTCAAACAACAAATCCAATCGTCTAAATTAGAAAATGGTGTAACCGTAGATTACATCAAAAACCCTTACAATAAGACCTTCAACTTGAATTATATTGTAGAAATGGGTTCAGAACACGATGAGTTATTGCCCTTGGCTATCAAATATTTGCCTTTCTTGGGAACAGATAAGTATACCTCGGCTCAATTGCAAGAAGAGTTCTTCAAATTGGGCGTAGAATTTAATGTGTATTCGGGAACAGACGTTTCTTATGTGACCTTGACAGGTTTGGAAAGCTCCTTGGAAGAGGGCGTGAAGCTGTTTGAACACATCTTGGCCAATGCCAAAGCAGATGAAACTGCCTTGAAAAACATGATTGCTTCTATCAAGAAAAGCCGTGAAGACCAGAAGAAAGACAAACGTTCTATTCTGTACAATGCTATGTTTAATTATGCCCGTTATGGCAAAGAATCACCATTGACCAATCGCCTAACAGCAGCCGAATTGGATGCCATCAAAGCTTCGGATTTGGTAGAGAAAATTCACAGCCTAACTTCTTATAAGCACGATATTTTTTATTATGGCAACAAAGAAGGAAACGAGGCATTGGCGGTGTTGAACCAATATCACAAAGTACCTGCCACTCTAAAACCAGTACCCGAACAAAAAGAATACAAAGAAGTAGCTACCACAGAGGATAAAGTGGTTTTTGTAAGTTTTCCCGATATGACCCAAGCAGAAATTATGTTGATTTCTAAAGGTACAGAGGGCTTTAATTTAGAAGAATCTATCGAAAGTAAACTTTACAACCAATATTTTGGTAGAGGTTTATCTTCCATTGTATTCCAAGAAATTAGAGAATCTAGAGCACTTGCTTATTCTGCCTATGCCAGCTACACCTCGCCTTCCGATTCCAAAAAAGCGCACTACTATCGTGCATTTGTGGGAACACAGACCGATAAAATGGCAGAGGCCATTCCTGCTATGAAAGGAATTATTGAAGAAATGCCCGTTTCAGAAGATTTGATACAAGCTGCAGCTGCTTCATTGACCAAAAAAATAGATTCTGAACGCATTACCAAGAGCAATATTTACTGGACCTACAGAAACAATAAGAAAAAAGGCTACGACCGTGATATTCGCAAAGATGCTTACGATTATGTAAGTGTATTAGCCAAGGATAAAAAAGCAGCCGTAGAAGCCATCAAGAAATTCCAACAAGAAAAAGTAAAAGGTCGCAAATACACCTACTTAGTATTGGGCGACAAGGATAAGATTGATCGCAAATTCTTGGAATCTTTGGGTACGGTAGAGGAGTTTACCATTGAGGAAATCTTTGGAGAAGTCGATACGCGTCCTTAATGAATAAAAATATAGGATAAAATTGGATAGGGATAAGGCCATATTGACCTTATCCCTATTGTTTTTTTCTTCCCAACAGAAGAATCAATCACACAAAGCGTCCTAAAAGGCAGAGCTGTTAAGTTCTAAATTTAGATTATAATTAATACTGCGAAATGTTAATCCCGAA
>CAYULH010000186.1:0-6414 GCA_964445645.1 uncultured Aureispira sp.
TGATACACTGTATCAATTAGTAAGATTGCCCTTCGGGATTTTTTCAACAATATTCAGAGGCATTTTCTAGAACTTAACAGCCCTACCCTTCGGGATTTTTCCAACAGTATTCGGAGGTATTTGCCAGAACTTAACAGCCCTGCCTTTCAGGACTTACGCAAAGAGTACTGAAAGGACGTAGTTAAAAAAGGCGGGACATAGTCCTGCCCAAAACACCAAAAAATGAACAGAAGAGACTTCCTAAGATATTCCGCCCTCACCCTCAGCCCTGTGATTCTAAAACTAGCCCACGATGCCAGCCAGCCCACGGTGGGCAGCAGTTTTGAGGTAGAAATACTATCAGATGCAGCCGTGGGGCACATTATCAGAGAGAGCAAGAGCTATCCAAAAGTGGAGGGCAGAGCAAGCGAGGGCTTGATAGTGGGTGGCGGCATTGCAGGCTTGGCGGCAGCTTATGAGTGGCGTGATAAAGACTTTGTACTGTGTGAATTGTCCGAACGTTTGGGGGGCAGCTCCTCGGCCAATACCCATCGAGACCAGTATTTTGCACAGGGGGCGCATTATGACTTGGCTTATCCCGCCTATTATGGCAAGGACTTGCTACAAGTGTTGTATGAGTTGGATGTGGTGGATTATAACCAAGAGCTGGATATGTGGCAGTTTGTGGATCGGCAATATCTGATTCCTGCCGATAAGGAGAGCATTACTTTTGCTGACGGGAGCTTTAGGGCCGATGTGCTGCCCGAGGGCGAGGTGCGTGAGCGATTTAGAGCTTTGCTGCTGCCGTTTGTGGGCAAAATGCCCATGCCCACGACCGAGATTGAGGCCGAGTTTCATGCACTTAACAACCTTACCTTTGCCGAGTATTTGAAGGAGCATGGAATTGAGGATGCTCAATTTTTGCAGGCAGTGGACTATGCCATGCGTGATGATTGGGGGGCAGATAGCAGCGTGGTTTCGGCCTTGGCAGGGGTGCATTATTATACTTGTCGGCCGTATTTTGAGCGAGATCCCGAGTTGTTTTCGCCGCCACAGGGCAATGCCTATTTTGCCCAGCGATTTATCAGCCGTGTGCCTCAGGAGCGTCTATTGACCCAGCAATTGGTACGAAAAATTGAGCGGAAGGCCACGGGTTTTGAAGTGACGATTGTAGATGTGAAGGCCAAGCAACAGTGGTTGTTACAAACCCAAAAAATAGTCTACGCAGCCCACAAACATGCCCTCAAATACGTTTATCCCGAAGGCTATCCCTTGTTTCAACACAACCGCTACAGCCCTTGGATTACCATCAATATCGTCTTAAATACGCCACCGCCCACCCAAAAAGTCTATTGGCAAAATGAGTATGTTTCGGGCGATACGGCCTTTATGGGTTTTGTGGATTCGGCTGCCCAATTTCAACCATTAACCACTCGTAGAACCTTCACCGCTTATTATTGCCTTGCTCCAGAAGAGCGCTTGCGCTTGCTTCGGCTCACCGAAGACGCTCCCCAATGGGTAAACAAAACGATTGCTTATATAGAGGAAGTATTGGGCAAGCCCATTCGTGCTCAAATAGAAAAAGTGTATCTCAAGGCCATGGGACATGCCATGCCCATTCCGCAGCCTCATTTTTTGTTGCAGCAGCCCAATGCCCAAGCAGCCCAAACAGGCATTGCCTATGCTGGGGTAGATGCAGGGCGTTTGCCCTTGTTTTTTGAGGCCGCCGATTCGGGGTTGCAGGCTGCCCGTGCCTTGAACGGGCAAGGCTTGGCTGGGGGATGAGTGTAGGGTTTTTGCTCTGTTCTTCATTCTAAGAAAATAAAATTATAAACAACTGTACGCAACCAAATGCTTCTAAAATGGTTTTCCTACTATTCTCCATTTTAGTTACAAGTACCTCAAAGCCAGTTGTAATTTTATTTTAACAGATCAAATCTTTACTACACAATGAATAATTTAAAGTATATACTGCTCTTTTTATGGTTGCCCTTGAATGTATGTTTTGGGCAGTCGGATAATGCTTCTGCTACGTCTAACCAAGGAGAAAAATTGTATAAAATTAGAGCGGTTGCCGAATTGGGTTTCTTGGCTGTTTTGGATCACAAAATACAGTTTGGAGAAGAGAACACGACTTATTTTGATTATGTAAGAGATGGCGGGCAAGATGTATTGTTACCTATCTCAAGACTTTCGTTAGAATTAGATTTTAAAAGAAATACCTTTATTTTGCTGTATCAGCCTATTAATATAGAGCGACAGGTCGTATTGAAAAACGATGTGCAAATAGACAATGTCTTTTTCCCTGCTTCTACCAACCTTAATACCACCTACAGTTTCCCATTTTATAGAGTGAGCTATTTGAGACATCTCAAGTTTAAGGGCGATCGCTTTAAGTTGGCCTTGGGTGCTTCGGTTCAAATCAGAAATGCAACCATCAAGTTTGAGTCAAGTGACGGAAGTTTGCTCAAAGTGACCAGCGATATAGGAATTGTACCTTTGATTAAGTTAAGAGCGAGCTATCGCCAAAGTAAATTCTTATCCTTAGAGTTGGAGGCCGATGGTATGTACGCACCTATTAGTTATTTGAATGGTAGTGATAACGATATTTTGGGTTCTATTTTGGATGTGAGTTTAAGACAAAACTTTCAGTTGATGGAGCAAGCCCGCTTGTTTGTGAATGTACGTTACATTGGCGGTGGGGCGCAAGGCCAGTCGGATGATACCAGTCAGGTAACGGATGGTTATACCAAAAACTGGCTGCATTTCTTGACGGTTTCGGGTGGTTTTGTGTATGAATTCTAAACCAATGCTAATTGCTAAATATTAGCTGTAGCTGAACCATAGAAAATTTTATCTCTCAAAGGGAGGTATAACAATTTATAGGCCAAGAAGGAGAACCATTTTTAAAGTATTTGGTTCTCCTTCTGTTCTTTATTCTAAAAAAAGAGCAGCACCCTCAAAGCCAGTACAAATTTTATTCACAAATCAAATCTTTATTACACAATGAACAATTTTAAGTACCTATTACTTTTTTTGTGGCTGCCTTTAAATGTATGCTTTGGCCAAGCTGATGACGCTCCTGCTAAGTCTAAGAAGACCAACAAAGGCGAAAAATTATATAGCATTAGGGCAGTGGCTGAATTAGGTTTCCTAGGTGTTATTGACCACAAAATACAATATGGAAGAGAGAATACGACCTATTTTGATTATGTGAGAGCTGGTGGACAAGATGTTTTATATCCAACGGCTAGACTTTCATTGGAGTTAGATTTCAAAAAGAGAAATACCTTTATTCTTTTGTATCAGCCTTTGAATATAGAGACACAAGTGGTTTTGAGACAAAATGTACAAATAGATGATGTATTTTTTCCAGCCTCAACCAATTTAAATACTACTTACAGTTTTCCATTTTATAGATTTGGGTATATGAGACACCTCAAGTTTAAAGGGGATAAGTTTAAATTGGCTCTAGGAGCTTCTATTCAAATTAGAAATGCCACCATCAAGTTTGAATCGAGTGATGGGAACTTACTAAAAGTGACCAGTGATGTAGGAATTGTGCCTTTAGTTAAATTTAGAACAAGTTACCGCCAGAGCAAATTCTTGACCGTAGAGCTAGAAGCAGATGGTATGTACGCACCTATTAGTTACCTGAATGGTAATGATAATGATGTATTGGGGGCGATTATAGATGTGAGTCTAAGACAGTATTTTCAGTTGATGGATCAGGCTAAATTGTTTGTGAATGTGCGCTATATAGGTGGCGGAGGTGAAGGCCAATCAGATGATACTAGACAAGTAACAGATGGTTATACCAAGAATTGGTTGCACTTGTGTACGGTTTCGGGAGGCTTTGTTTATGAGTTTTAGAGGATAATCAATTATTGTAAATTATAATTCTCATTCTATACTATGATAGAATGAGAATTTTTTTGTTTTAACCCCTTCAAAACTTGCTTTTATTGAACAAATAGTTTACTATTGTGACTATGCGGTCATTTTGTGACTGGTAAGTCATATTGTAATTTTAAAAACAAAGATCTATGCCAAGTGCTACGTTTGAAAAACTGGCAATCAGTAAGAAAGAAGCTTTTATTAGGGCTTTTTTGAAGGAGTTTGCGAGCAAATCGTACAAGGAGGCTTCTATTTCTACTGTTGTGAAGCAATTGGGGATTGCCAAGGGTTCTGTGTATCAGTATTTTGAGAATAAGATGGATTTGTTCTTATACTTAAAACAATATGCCGAGCAACAAAAAGGACAATATATGCTACAAGTGGATCGGGCTGCTTGCACCGATTTTTGGATGTATTTGCGCTTGTTGTATGAGCAGGGAATTGCTTTTGATGCGGCATATCCATTGGAAACGCGCTTTTTGTACAATTTGCAACAGCAAAATTCACCTTTATTGCAGCCTATGGTAGCGGCGTGGGAAGAACAGGGCCTAGCCATTTATACCCAAATGATACAGCAGGAAGTAGAGCAAGGGCATTTCCGAACAGATGTAGCTCCTGTAGCTATGGCACAGTTTATTTTGGCGGTAAGCCAAGGCATTAGTAAGCGTTTGCTGCAGCAAATAGAAGCCCGAGCACAAGCGGCCAGTGGTGGTTTGCTGAACGAGGCTGACCAAATTTTATTGATGCAGATGATTGACGAACAAATGGTGTTGTTGCGTGCAGCTTTTGCACCCAATTCTAAAAAACGGAACACTTAAACATAGTATTATGATTACGGTAAAGAACCTAAGCTATACCTATCCCAAGGCTAGTGAACCCATCTTGAAGCAATTGAATTTTGAAATTGCTGAAGGGGAAATTTTTGGTTTTTTGGGGCCATCGGGAGCAGGCAAGAGTACTACCCAGAAGATTTTGTATAAGATTTTGACCAATTATGAAGGCGAGGTCTTGATTGACGGGCGATCGTTGTTGGAGTTGGGGCAAGCTTATTACACGCGAGTAGGGGTGGGCTTTGAATTGCCCAATCATTATTTGAAGCTTACTGGGCGTGAAAATTTGCAGTTGTTTGCTGGTTTTTATCCTACTGAGAATATTCAGGATATGGCTGCTTTGTTTGAAGCAGTGGGCATGTCTGATGCCATGGATAAGCGTGTAGAGGAGTACTCGAAAGGGATGAAAATGCGCCTAAATTTTATTCGTTCCATCTTGCACAGTCCCGATATTATTTTTTTTGATGAACCAACATCAGGGCTGGACCCCATCAATGCCCATAAAATCAAGGAATTGATTAAGGATTTGAGGGCGCAGGGCAAGACTATTTTTATTACCACCCATGATATGACTACGGCCGATGAATTGTGCGATCGGGTATCGTTTATTGTCAATGGCGAAATTGTATTGACCGAACAACCCTCGGTGCTCAAACATGCCAATGGCAAAAAACGGGTGCGTGTCCAAAATAAGGCGTTGGGTTTTCAGGAGTTTGGATTGGAGCGCTTGGCTCAAAATACCAACTTTTTGGAAGCGATTGGGCGTGCTGATTTGATGAAAATAGAAACATTGGAAGCCACTCTGGAAGAGGTGTTTATTAAAGTAACAGGCCAGTCATTGAGCCATTAATTTCTGCTTGTTATGAAAGAATTTTTTGCACAATTGCGCTGGCAATTTATCTTATTATATCGAAACAATCTCATCAATATTAGTGTGGGCGTGACCTTGATTTATGGCTTTATCTTTTACTTGTTCAAAGACACGCCCTATACTAGAGAGATTTTGACCCTGTTGTTGTACAGCGACCCCACCTTGATAGGGCTGTTGTTTTTTGGTTTGATGATAATTTTGGAACGCAACCAGCAGGTATTGCCTGCTTTTATGGTCACGCCTATGAATCGGCATGTTTATCTGTGGGCACGGGTGTTGAGTTTGTCTATTATTGGTTGGGCTTGTGCCACGGGTATGGCCTTGTCGGCCTTGGGTTGGGGTTTTAATGTGTTGCAATTTTCTATCGGCGTGTTTTTTATTACTCTATTGTTTAGTTTGGCTGGGGTAATTTTGATTTCCTATGCCGAGGAATTTCTCAATTATGTATTGGCTTCTGTGCCGGTATTGATTGTATTGAGTGTGCCACTATTGCCCTATTTTGAATTGAGCCAAGCCAGTTGGTTGCTGTGGTCGCCCACTCAAGGCGCTACAGATTTGATGGTGAGTACTTACGATAGCTCTGTTCATTTCAATTCTTGGTGGGCTTATGGCTCTACACTGGTTTGGGTGCTGGTGTTTTATGGGCTGGGTTATTGGCGATTTTATGGTAAAATGGGTAGGGCTTAGTAGATAGGGGGGTATAGAAGGAATACTTCCTTCCTTATGTTATGTCGTCCTTTCAGGCAGGGCTGTTAAGTTCTAATTATTTATGCTGCGAATGATAAACCCCGAAGGGCAATATTGCTAATTGATACACTGTATCAATTAGTAATATTG
>CAYULH010000187.1:0-6037 GCA_964445645.1 uncultured Aureispira sp.
TAAGGTGGTGAAAGTATGACATCCTCCATCAACTAAACCAATTTAACCAATACTCTAACCTCCTCAAAGCAACAGGAATCGGAGCAAAAATAGCAGCAACTTCTACACGAATTACGCAAGCTGTTGGGCGTTTTGGCGATGATTTGGCACGTGTATCGGAGCGTATGCTGAACGATTTGGGCGATGTGGTGCTGCCTCAGCAGATGGTTACGCCTGATGGTCGGGTATTGAATGTGCGGCGAAATGACGGAGCGATAAGGATGGAGATAAGTCCTTATTAGAAGAAAACAACTATTCAAAAATAGAAACGCATTACAATAAATGGTTACTTGCCTAAAGGTTTTGTTTTTTTTGTTACAATTTGCACGTTTTTGTTTTGAATTGCTTCTCAAAAGTACTAGTTTTGGGCTTTTCCCGTTCTTCCAAAGCAAGGGAAGTTTAAATTTAGAACAAACCATCCAAAAATATGATTGAACGCATTGCCCAGCAACTGCAACTCCCCCTCAAAAGTGTTGAAAACGTACTCCAACTCTTTGAGGAAGGTGCTACTATACCCTTTATTGCACGCTATAGAAAAGAAGCCACAGGCAGCCTAGATGAAGTGCAAATTATGAATATATTTGAAGCGTGGGAACAGCAAAAAGAAATTCTCAAGCGTCAAGAAAGCATTCTCAAAGCCATAGAAGCCCAAGATAAGCTCACGCCTGCCCTCAAAAAACGAATTGAGACCACCTTTGACCTGCCACTCCTAGAAGATATTTACTTGCCCTACAAGAAAAAACGCCAAACCAGAGCAGCCAAGGCACGTGCCAAGGGCTTAGAGCCATTGGCCAAAATCTTGTTGGAGCAACGCACCCGCAATCTGGATAAAGAAATAGAGCGTTTCTTGAAGGAGGACGTAGAGGACGAAGCGGCAGCCATTCAGGGCGCACAAGATATTATTGCCGAATGGATCAATGAGGACGAACGTGCTCGTAAGGCCGTGCGTCAGCAGTTTGAACGCTACGCCAGTGGCACCGCCAAGGTGGTGGCCTCCAAGAAAGAAGAGGCCGTGAAATACAAGGACTATTTTGAATTTGAAAAGCCTCTGAGCAAAATTCAGCCCCACCAGTTATTGGCGATACTGAGAGCCGAGAAAGAAGGTTTTTTGCGGGTGAATATTGCACCTGATGAGAATTATACCCTAGAGCGTTTGGATAATATTTATCTCAAAGGAGGAAAAGACCGAGTAGAGGATTTGGTGGCCGATGCCATTACAGATGCCTACAAACGTCTGCTCAAACCATCTATTAGCACTGAATTTAGAAACAAAGCCAAGGAAGCAGCAGATGAGTATTCCATTCAGATATTTGCCACCAACTTGCGCCAATTGTTGTTGGCCTCACCCTTGGGGCAAAAACGAATCTTAGCGATTGATCCGGGCTTTGCTACGGGCTGCAAGGTGGTTTGTTTGTCGGGTACAGGCGATTTGTTGGAGCATACCGTTATTTATCCAACCCCTCCACGCAACAAAACAGAAGAGGCTGCACGCATTTTGCAACGCCTTGTAAAACGCCACGAAATACAGGCCATTGCTATTGGCAATGGCACAGCAGGCCGAGAAACCGAAGCTTTTGTACGTGGGTTAAAATTTGGACACCCTGTAGATACGTTTTTGGTGAATGAAAGTGGTGCTTCCATTTATTCGGCCTCTGATATTGCCCGTAAGGAATTTCCCAATGAGGATGTAACGGTGCGTGGCTCGGTGTCTATTGGTCGTCGTTTGGCTGATCCGTTGGCCGAATTGGTCAAGATTGACCCCAAATCTATTGGGGTGGGGCAGTACCAGCACGATGTAGATCAGAAAAAACTGCAACTCAAACTGGATGCTGTGGTTGAGAGTTGTGTGAATGCAGTAGGTGTGGATGTCAATACGGCAAGTGAGCATTTACTGACTTATGTATCGGGCTTGGGCTACAGCTTGGCACGCAATATTGTGGCTTACCGCAAGGCCAATGGCTCGTTTGAGAGTCGCAAAGCCTTGCTCGATGTACCTCGTTTGGGCAGCAAAGCCTATGAGCAGGCGGCTGGTTTTTTGCGGGTTAAGAATGGCAAAAATCCCTTGGATAATACGGCGGTGCATCCCGAGGCTTATCCATTGGTGCGCCAAATGGCCAAAGACCTAAATTGTAAGGTCGAGGATTTGATTAAGAATGACAACTTGCGTCAACAAATTGATTTGAAGCAATATACTTCGGAGAAAGTAGGATTGCCTACGCTGCAAGATATTATGGGGGAGTTGGAAAAACCGGGGCGTGACCCCAGAAGCCAACGAGAGGTGTTTACTTTTGCCAATATTCATAGCATTGAAGAACTAAATACAGGCATGAAAGTACCGGGGGTAGTGACCAATATTACTGCTTTTGGAGCATTTGTAGATATAGGGATCAAAGAAAATGGGCTTATTCACAAATCTAAAATGAGCCATAGATTTATCAAAGACCCTGCAACTGTTGTTAAGCTAGGGCAAGAACTGGAAGTGACCGTTCTGGAGGTTGATTTGGCTCGAAAACGTATACAACTATCCTTGGTAGATTAAAAGCGGTATACCATTCCGAAATATTGAGCTACGGGGTTCGGAACTTTGTTTGTGCTGCAAATTTATAAATAGATACACTACTTCTCAAAAATGAGGAGTAGTGTTTTTTATTAGAAAATAGAGCCAACCATTGAGTATAAAAAGAGTTATAGAGGATAGGTAGATGAATCAATCGACAAAATTCTACTGTTAATCTAATAGCTGATGACGGTAACATTATGATAACTTTTGCAGGGCTAGAATCTCGTATCTTTGAGTAAGGTATTGCATTAGAATGATAAAACATACCCTTGAATTAGATTAAAAAAAGACAACCAATCAACATGAATTTAACGACATCTATACTCAAAAATCTAATAGCCAGCATGGCTGCCATGCTTGTGGTACTGAATTTACAAGCACAGCGTCCCTCGGGGGGGCAGGCTCCAAAAATCGGTATCCTTACAGGGGTAGTAATGGATTCTATCAGCAATGAACCTTTAGAATTTGCTACGGTTTCTGTTTTTCGTTTAAGAGATTCGGCCCTAGTTGGGGGGATTATTACCGATGCCAAGGGGCAATTCAAAATAGAACAATTGCCTGTAGGCAAGTATTGGGTACAGGTGAGCTTTATGGGCTATGAGCCGTACACTATTCCAGAAGTGCAAATTAGTTTTCAGAATCCCAGCCAGAGTTTGGGGCGTATTACAGTAGCACCTAGCCGTGCTGTACTCGAAACCTTGGAAGTAACGGCCGAAAAATCGGATTTCCAATTGGGATTGGATAAGCGGGTATTTAATGTAGACAAAACCAACTTGGCCGATAGTGAGAATGCAACAGAAATTCTGAGAAATACGCCCACGGTAGAAGTGGATTTTGATGGGGCGGTCAAGGTGCGTGGCTCCTCTGTAGAGGTCTATATCAATGGCAAACCCACGGGCTTGACAGGAGATAGCCAAGCCGAAATTTTGGATCAATTGCCTGCCAATACCGTCAAGAAAATAGAATTGATTACCAGCCCTTCGGCCAAATTTGATCCAGAGGGCGCATCGGGCATTATCAATATTGTGCTCAAAAAAAATGTACTAGAAGGATTTACAGGAACGGTCAATGCTTCTGTGGGAACCTCTACTTGGGCACCCTTTCAGCGTTATAGAGGTGGTTTGAGCCTCAATTTTAGAAATGAGAAGGTGAATTTTTTCTCTAATTTTAGTTATAACAACCAACGTAGCTACAGCCGTTCGTACAATTACCGTTTGGCAACGGGCGTAGATACCAGCGCTTTGGAGCAGTTCAATAACAATCAACGTTTTCGTACTGGAGGCATGGCACGGGTAGGGATGGATTATTATTTTGATGCCAATAATACCTTGACTTTGGCGGCTAGAGTGCGTCCCGGAGGAGGAGGAAATACGGGTAGTATTCAGTATGATTATTATGATGATAATACGACCAAATCTAGAATAGAAGAACGCAATAGTGAAGGTACACAATCTCGTTTTGATATGACCTATAATGTCATTTATTCGAGAGTATTCCAACCCAAGAAAAAGAAAGGCGCAGGCGATGCCCCTATCACTCGCCGAGACAACTCCAAAGATATGGGCGGTGGTCGTCGTTGGCATGGCGGTGGCAATGATCGGGCTGGTGGAGGCCGAGGAACTATGGGCGACAAGCAGGAATTGGTGATTGACTTGCAATATACCAACAATAGTCGTTCGGGGACAGATATATTTAATCAACAAACCTATACAGCCGATTGGACACCTAGCAACAATGAACCTCTATTGCAGCAAACTAGGGAGGCACGTGGGATGCACCAAGGTACAGTCATGATTGACTACACCCACCCCTTGCCCAAAGACAAAAAGTTTGAAGCAGGTTATAAGGGAAATATTCGTTGGATGGGCAATGATTTTGTAGGAGAGTATTACGATTATGGACAGGATGCTTATGTCAATGATGCAGGACTAACCAATAACTTTGAATTCTTGGAGCAAGTACATGCAGGCTATGTTACTTTTTCGCATAAGATTAAGAAATTTCAGTACAAACTTGGTTTTAGAGCCGAGTATACCTTGGCCGAATCTCGTTTAGTATCGCCCAACAATCAGGTATTTGTTAACAACTATCCGAGTTTTTTCCCTACCTTGAATTTAGCCTATGAATTGCCCAAAAGCCAGCAAATGCAGCTGAGTTTTAGCCGCAGAATCAACCGCCCTTCTAGTTGGGCCTTAAATCCATTTCCAAGCTATAGAGATCCGCTCAATTTGCGTTTTGGCAATCCCTTCTTATTGCCCCAATATGCTAATAATGTAGAATTGAGCTATGCCAAATACTGGCAAAAAGGCCATACACTCATGCTAACAGGGTTTTATCGGTATAATACTGACCTGATGGATCGTTTGCGTACCGTGCGCCCCGATGGCGTGGTGACACAAACATTTTACAACTTTAGCACCAGCCAATTGTGGGGTGGTGAATTGGTCTTGAGAGTATCGCCAGCCAAATGGGTCAATTTTAATCTGTCAGGCTCCTTGTATCAAAATATCCAAGATGGCAGCAATATTGACCAAAATTTTAGTGTCAATGCCTTGGCAGGCAATGGAAGTGCAGGGGTTAATTTTAGTTTTGATTTTGGAATGCGTATAGCGGCCTATATGTGGGCTTCTATTCCTAGTTATGTGCCTCAAGGCTGGACCAGTGGCTATGCTTGGACATCTGTTTCTGTAAGCCAAAAAGTACTCAAAGACAAAGGACGTATTACCCTAAGTGTACAAAATCCATTCTTGGGTGGACGGTTTAATTATGAAACACAAGCCAATGCCTTTTATCAAGTAGGTCGTTCAGAGTGGGAGAATCCTGTATTCGAATTGCGTTTTTCTTATCGTTTTGGTAAGGTCAATGTACGGGATGGCCGTTCTAAGAATGCTAGTCGCCTCAATAGTGGCGGTGGCGGTGGAGACGATAGCGATGGGCCAGGATAGCACAAAAAAATAGCATAATACCAAGCTAATACTAACGCTTTGATGGTTTTTTGCGTATATACATACACAAAGAACCATCAAAGCGTTTTTTGATGGAATATGTTTGGATTATTAATAAGAACAAAAAACTATGAAATACAATTGGATGGTAGGCGTGCTTGCTTGGATATTATTGACATTGGGGAGCTGTGGAACAGAAGAAACGAGTGTTTCTCAAGGAACAGTATTGGGGATAGATACTCGCTATTGTGCTTGCTGCGGTGGTTATTTGATTATTATAGATCAATTTACTTATCGCTTTTTTGATAGTGATTTGCCCGCAGGCAATACGACCTTACAAGGGGCCACGTTTCCACTAGATGTAGATTTGCGTTTTTCTAATGAAAGTGATTTGTGCAATAATATTGACCGCATCAGCATCCAAGAAATGAGCAAACGTTAAGTAGGTGCAAAAAAGTAACCGTACAATAAAAAATGAGAGATTTTTTCTCAG
>CAYULH010000188.1:0-5747 GCA_964445645.1 uncultured Aureispira sp.
GAAGGACAAGAAGGACAAGAAGGACAAGAAGGATAAGAAGGACAAGAAGGACAAGAAGGATAAGAAGGATAAGAAATAAGGTAATAGTTGATTTGCCAACAGTATTGGGTATTCTAGCAAATCGGGAGAAGGTAGTAGGTGTTCAAGCCCCCCCACCAATAGAGGTAAGTAAAGCGTATACTATTGTATGTAGAGCATAATAATATAGACTTAAAGAGAAGGCAAAACCAAAATTTTGTATTTATCAAGAACAATGTTTATCTCTATAGAGGTACGACTATACTACGGAGTAATTTCTAGTTCAATACCTTATAATACCAAGCCGCTTATTTGATACATCAAATAAGCGGCTTTTTATATTACCTAAGCATTTGTAAAAAGACAAGAAGCAATTCGGTTCGCTTTGTTGGGTATTATTTATTCAATTGAATAGAATCTTGCATTCTAAGAAACTCCTCAATTACCTCATCGGTCTTTTTGCCTAGATGCTGCAATCCATAACGAGCAGATTCGGCTATTTCTGATTCTGGGAAACGCTGCAAAATCTCTTCATAAAGTGCTTTGCCACGTGCAATAGGTTCTATTGTTTCTATATTTTGAGGATTGATGTGTTCAGTAAGATTAGAGGTAATAATTTTTTGTTTGCGAATGTAGAGGGTCAAGTTGGTATCATATTCTACCGCTAAAAGGAGCAAGGCATCTGGATATTGGTCAAAGTCTGGATAATCGTGATAGATTTTTTCTAAGAATTGAATAGCAATGAGGTGTTCCTCAAGGCTAATGGCCAATCGGGCCCCTTTGAGGCAGTACAAAGGCGCAAAAGGATCTTCTGGATTGCTTTCTATGAGTTTGGCATAAGAAAACATCAATTGCATCAACTGAGGCTCGGTAGGATCTATGCCACGAGGTAGTGCATCAATCTCTTGAAGAATACGATCAATATCTTGTTGTAGTTTTTTGTGTTCTGGCAAGAAAAAGAAATCTGCATCTGCCTTGCCCTTACCATTGGGGTATTTTTCCAAGTAGGTTTCGTACAATTCCTCCGCTCTGCTCTTTTGACCATTAGGCCCTGCCTCAATCATTGCCAAAAACAAATAAGCATCTTCCAAAATAGGCGTTTCGGGGTATTCACGCAAAATGCGTTCTAGGTGAATCTTGGCCTCCCCATAATTGCGTACTCGGTAATAAATCACCGCACAACGATACAAGTAAATAGGAGTCAATTCGTCCTCCTTAAAGTCTTTGGCATACTGCAAATAATTGGCAATCAAAGGTCTTAAGAAGGTATCATCACTGTTTCTTTCTACGGCTTGTTCCATGCCTTTGATGGCTTCGCGTTGTTGATCTCGTTCTGTATTACAAGCTGTTAACAATAGAAAAATAAAAATAATCCAACTTAAGTTACGCATGACTTTAGTTATTTTCAATGTCCATTAATTCAATATAAAAAGTAACCCACGAATTGGGAGGAATAACCTCTCCATATCCCTGTACTCCATAGGCTAAATTGGGTGGAATAAATAAGAGGGCTGTTCCACCTTCGCCAACTAGTTTTACACCTTGTGATAAACCCTCTATCAATGTTTGGCTGCCCACTACAAAGGGCAAAGGCACCATATTGGTGTAGGAGTCATCCACAATCAGACCTGCATCCGAAAAACAAATATAATGTACAGTTACTTCATCGCCATATCGAGCTGGTTTGCCCCTTCCCTTATCAAAAATCAGGTAAGAAAGCCCTCGTTCTGTGTTTTTGAGACCTCTTAGTGTACCCTGTTCAAATTCTTGCATCAAGGTAGGAATGGTTTGACGAATAGAGTCCAAGCGTTGTTGTTCGGCGATTATCTCCTGTTTTAAGGTAGCAGGATCTTTGATTTCATAAAGCTTGTAGGTAAACGTAACCAAATCATCGGCTGTAAACGAGGCTACATGTTGCCCTAGCAATTGAGGAATACTGCGAGCAGGAACCATTAGTCTCAAACTATCACCCGCCCCCATCAATTGCAGTGCCTTGGTAAAAAAGTTGTCGTAACGTGGTTCGGGAATTTGAACCAAAATAGGATTTCTATTCTCATAAGAATGATCCAAAATACTATCGCCCTTGAGTATCGTGTAATCAATCCGCACTTGTTCCCCAACTTTGGGTTTGGCTGCCAAGGAGTCATTGCCCAGCCATTGATACCAAAATTCTTCTTGCCCATATACCGTTAAGCCTTTGGTTTGTTGTTTCCAAACAGCACGTAAAGAATCGGTTACGATTCCTGATGGAGTATCGGAATTTGCAGGATTTGGTGTAGGTTGAACTGGACGATGGCAACTCCCAATAAGGAGTAGCAAAAGGCCAAAAACACTACAGTATATAGAGTGCCATTGTATCATTGGTGAGGAGTATATTTGTGTGCTTTTGCAACATGGGGAAATAATATAGTTAGCATATTGGTGGTTGGCTTAGAACCACCCTGCACCCAACTCTCTGAATGGCCAAGGAATACCAGCTAGTATCAATAATAAACCAATTAGGTAGCTTGTAAAAATAAACTTAAAACGAGGGGTATCTTCCTTGCGCTTGCCACGACTAAACCCAACGGTGATAACAACCATAGCAAGGAGCATAATAAAGATGTGCTCTACTGTAAAGAAACGAATCATAGCATTTTTCATTTGGCTAAAGTCGACTTTCGTGCCCCAGTCTAAAAAGTATAAAACAAAACCAATGAGAATTTGTACATGAACCGAAATCATAGCAAACAAATGCAGCTTGCGATCACCAGCTGTGTATGACTTGCCTTTTTTCCAACCACTAAAAGCGTTTGCAATAGCCAACAACAACAAAACCAAAACAACCCAACGCAACCCAGAGTGAGCGTGTACTAATCCTTTTAACATAATTTTTAATTTATCTAATTGGTAATATGATTCCTTGTAAATACAGTTTAGGCAAAGTTAGAGTTTTTTACTATTTTACCTTATATCTTGTTTAAAAATAACACAGCGGCCTGCCCTAAGTTAAATTATCTGCTTACTTTTTGCTATAAAATCAATTATTATAACAAATAAGCACAGAATGGGCATGGTTATATTTGTTTTGGAACGGGGGGATTTGCGCCAAAACATACATTTAAGTTGTTTTAATTTTAACCATCCAACCATTTGAACCATGAACCCGTTAATCAACACCAAAGCAACAAGGTGGTTTATTATAAGTGTTATCTTGTATGCAGTGAGTTTTGTCCTGCCTTTTTTGGACGGCTCTACAGGGGCAAAATTCTTTATGCAAGGGCTAAGAATCTTTTGGGAGGGCAAACTAAACTCATCGCACTGGGCTGTGTTTGCTGCTTTTTATATTCCTTTGTTTTCCTTTCCTGTTTTTGTAGCCTTGTGGTTGTGGCGACAAGATTATTCGAGCAAATTATTGATGGTTAGCATTGTTCTGTTGCTCTTGCCCCATATTGTTGTTTTTATCAAAATAATAGAACGAGGGTTGTACAACACCATAACAGACTCGTCTATGATAGGCTATGGCACTTGGTTGTTGGGGTTTTTGGCCATGGTTTTTGCTATTTATTACAAAGCTCCCCCAGAAGTTCCCAACAATGATTTTTCGCAACACCTAATTGAAGAGGATTAGTAAACCAATAAACCATCTCATCTACTAAGATTAATATTTGGATTATATGAAGAATCAACCCCAACCCAACATGGATTGGGTAGCAGAATTTTACCAAGCTCAGAACGACTGGTTTGGTGTGTATTTGTTGCCAATAGATGAACAACACGAAGATCGGAGAACAGTGGTACACCAGTTATTGGGAGCAGCCCCCAAGACCATATTAGAACTGGGGGCAGGAGGGGGGCAAACGGCCGTAGTATTGGCGCAAGCAGGCCACACCCTTACCACTATCGAGTTGTTGGAGTCTTCTACTCAATATGCCAAGCAATTGGCAGAAGAATATCAACTATCTATTCATGTTCTACAAGGGGATTTTTATACCTTGGATTTGCCACAAACATTTGATGCAGTGGTGTATTTTGATAGTTTTGGAATTGGTAGTGACCAAGATCAGCAGCGGTTGCTCAATAGAGTGGCCCATTGGCTGCAGCCACAAGGCAAAGCATTAATTGAAGTAGGTACTCCTTGGTATTGGAATGAGGTGGCCAAGGGCCGAAAAGTAGACCTAGAGGTCTGTTTTAGGCAGTATGATTTTGATCTAATCACTTCTCGGCTCATAGATGCTTGGTGGCACAAGGACTATCCCGAAACCGTGGTCCAACAATCTCTACGTTGTTACAGTCCTGCAGATTTGGAATTATTATTACAAGGAACCAACTTGGAGCTGGTTAATATACAAGCAGGCAATGCCATTGCTTATGATCCAACTCGTTGGTTAAAAAATGTAGCCTTGGAGGATGCTATGACCTATTATGCTGTATTGCAAAAACGGCAATAGAGTTTATCAAAGATTTTAGAACAATGAGATACATTATTTATTTTTTTTTAGGAATAGGAATAGCCACAAGTTGGGCGAGCTGTGCCTCTCAACTTCCTACCTATACGTTAGATGAGCTACAGGGAAATTGGCGGCGTGTTTCTAGTAATAATACAGAGGCCGATAGTATGCTTTTGCAAATAAGTGGAAGCAGTGCAGTGATTTTGTATGCGCCTACCAATAGTAATTTTTCTAACAATGAACTTAAATGGACTGGAATTGCTGCTGTCGTTCCTCCCAAAGACTTCACCTTCTTAGACAAAAGCATAGATGGCAATTTTTGGGCGGCTAATATATTTGTAGAGTTAGTAGAGAACGATAGTATCAAGTCGTTTAGAGTGGTAAGTGATGCTTTTGCTGCTGCTCCCGGTGGAGAACAAAAATGGGTGCGAGACTAACATTGGTAACCCTTCGTTGTCTGAAATATACCAATCGGTATTTTTTTGCTTCAAAATTATATACCAATCGGTATTTTTTGTACTTTTGAGATTGTTACTCATCTCAATATTCTTTTTTATGTCTGTAAAAGCAGAACGTACCAAGCAGTTTATTTTAGAAAAGGTAGCTCCTATTTTTAATCAGTATGGTTATATGGGAGCTAGTATGGCTTTGATTACCCAAACAGTGGGAATGACCAAAGGAGCTATTTATGGTAATTTCAAAGATAAAAAGGCATTGGCATTGGCAGCCTTTAATTATAATATTCGCCTAGAAATGAGCCGTTTGACCCAATTTATACAGGCACACTCTTCTCCTATACAGCAGCTCGTTGCTATTCTAGACTTTTACGCCTATCATCGCTCACACCAACAACGTGGAGGGGGCTGCCCTATTATTAATATTGGTGTAGATGCTAATAATCAGAATAAGGAATTATTGGAGCGGGTGCAAGAAGTAATTGGCAAGTTGGAAAGGAGTATAGAGGAGATTATCAAAGCAGGCATATCCAAGGGTGAGTTGCGTGCAGATTTGGACACCACTACTTGTGCCAAGCATTTTTATACCAGCATACAAGGAGCTGTTTTTATGGCCATGACCCTCAAGGACGATCGCTATTTGCAGCAAATGAGCAATCACCTTCGTCAATTAATAGAAGAACAATGGCGCGTTGTGGGGGGATTGCAATAAACCCACAACGCATTTTTTTACAACAAAATATACCAATTGGTATATTAGACATTATTGCGAATAATTTTGTAGCGAAAAAAGCATCTTTTTCCCTCACTCTTCGTTAAAAATTGACCCCATAGCGCTGCTATG
>CAYULH010000189.1:0-5661 GCA_964445645.1 uncultured Aureispira sp.
CTGAGAAAAAATCTCTCATTTTTTATTGTACGGTTACTTTTTTGCACCTACTTAAATTATTCATAATAATATTCCCATAAACATACTATGGGTTCACCATTTTAAAGTCTTTTATTAATTATGCTTATTGAAGATATTTTTGCGAGAGAAGTACTCGACTCTAGAGGTAATCCTACAGTAGAAGTAGAGGTGTTTACAACAGGCGGCGCAATGGGCCGTGCTATGGTGCCTTCGGGGGCTTCCACAGGTAAATACGAGGCGGTAGAGCTGCGCGATGGTAACCCTGATCGTTACTTGGGCAAAGGGGTATTGAATGCCTGCATCAACATCATGGATGTTATTGCGCCAGAATTGATTGGTTTTAGTGTACTAGACCAAACCAACTTGGATCAAATCATGCTAGATTTGGACGGTACACACAACAAAGGAAAATTGGGCGCAAACGCTATTTTGGCGGTATCTATGGCTATAGCCAGAGCAGGTGCTCAAGAAGCAGGAATGCCCCTGTATCGCTACTTGGGCGGTGTCAGTGCCTACACCTTGCCTGTTCCTATGATGAATATCCTCAATGGGGGTTCTCATGCCGATAATTCTATTGATATTCAGGAATTTATGGTTATGCCTATTGGGGCTGATACCTTCCACGAGGGTTTGAGAATGGGAACAGAGATTTTTCACCACCTCAAAAAAGTATTAAAATCCAAAAACTACTCTACCAATGTAGGGGATGAGGGTGGTTTTGCCCCCAATCTATCTTCTAACGAAGAGGCCATCGAAACCATTCTAACAGCAGTAGAAAAAGCAGGCTACCGCCCCAATGAGGACATTATGATTGCGCTGGATGCGGCTGCGTCTGAGTTTTACAATGCCGAAGAGCAAGTGTACCACTTCCACCAATCGGATGGGCGCAAATTGTCGTCAGGCGAAATGGTGGCCTACTGGGAAGATTGGATTCAAAAATATCCTATTGTGTCTATTGAGGATGGTTTGGACGAAGATGATTGGGACGGCTGGAAATTGCTCACCGAAAAAGCAGGCGATCGGGTACAAATTGTAGGCGATGATTTGTTTGTAACCAATACCGAACGCCTATCACAAGGCATTGAGACACAAACAGCTAATTCTTTATTGGTCAAAGTCAACCAGATTGGTAGCATCACCGAAACCATTGAAGCCGTCAACATGGCACACAAAGCCAGTTACACCACCGTTATGAGCCACCGAAGCGGAGAAACAGAGGACACGACCATCGCTGACTTGGCCGTAGCACTCAACACGGGCCAAATCAAAACGGGTTCGGCTTCTCGCTCGGATAGAATCGCTAAATACAACCAGTTGTTGCGTATAGAGGAGGAATTGGGCGATGCGGCTTATTATCCCGGTCGTCAGGCGTTTAAGTTTTTGAAATAAGTGCCGATTAGATTCGGATAATAATATGGGTGGAACGCTTTGGTGTTCTGCCCTTTTTTTGTTTATTTTGCACTTGTAAAAAAATTATCATTAATTCTTAATTCTTAATTCTTAATTCTCATGAAAATAATTCAAATTATTCTCTCCCTATCATTATTACTATTATTTGGAGCTTGTCAGCCAGAATCAACTATCACCCCCAATACCAACAGTGGTTCTATGACTATTGAAATGGATGGTGTGACTCAAACAGTCACTAATTTTGATAATAACAATACATTAATAAAATACCAACAACAGGGAGAAAAAGGTCGTAGGCTTGATTTACGTGCTAACATAGGTAATGATATGTTTATCATTACAGTGCAAAACTGGGACGTTCAAAACCCTCCTTCTGATGGTATTGTCGTAAAAAATTATGATGTGAACTGGATTCCTAATACGCCTCTTTATCAAACTTGTATACAAGGTAACCTTGCAAATTTGTGCGATGACGGTTTAGGAACTTATACTTCTGGTGGTATCGATCATATGTCTTTTAACCTACCAAATGAGCCTTTGGGTATTATCACGATTTCGGAAAATAATGATGCTGATAAAACAGTATCTGGAACCTTTGATTTTAAAGTACAAAATCTTATTCAGCCTAGCTCTACACCTATAACATTTACAGGTAGCTTCTCTGACTTGCCTTATACGGTTATTGAATAAGTGCCGATTATACTCGGATGAAGATATGGGTGGAACACTTTGGTGTTCTGCCCTTTTTTTGTTTGGGGGATTGGGATGTTTATAAGGCTATAAAGACGAAAATCTGAGGTGACTTGAGGTTCAGGACATCAAAGGTATAACGAACATGTAGCACCCAAAGCCATGACAGAACGCAGCGACTAGCTAGAGGTAGTTTCAAAAACTACTCGGGCTGGCTTGTACCTGTGGTACAAAGAGCGTGAGTCTTGGCTCTGGACTGGCTACTTCTGAGGAGGAACACCGCTTTCCTTTTTACTTTTTTCTTCAATTCTCGTAACGTGACTCATAATGTGTTCATTTATAGTTTCTTCCTTTAAACGCAACTCTAACTCTTTGATAAGGCTACTTAAATCGTCACCTGCCATTCTATTACCTGCCTTTAGTACACGTTTCGCCGCATACTTTACCATATTTTTTATTGTTTTGTTTGAGTTTATGATTGTGATAACGTCTTTTTCTATTGGAAGCATAATCTCCTTATTATCTTTATTTATTACCCCGTCAGGATCATAACTACTTTCTGTAATAAGTGAACATATTTTATTACACTTGCTAATATCGCTCCTCTGATATCCTTCTTTATCATAAAAATTTATGTCCCTCTCATCATTGTAAAAAACTGGATAAGAACTGTATCCTGCCATTAAATGAAAGAGTTCAGCAACTTTAACTTTTGTACTCATCTGTTTAATGTCCTCAAGCTGATTATTCGCCTTTAAGTTGTTATTACAAGTAAGGAAGCCACCACCTATAGCTCCTTTTTCATTTTCAGTCACCTCTATAAAAGTAGGAGAAGGGAATTCTTCAATTTCTTTTCTAACTAACACATTAAATACTAGATGAGCAGCCTCATGATAGTGTGTTTTGTTTAAAGTCTTCATGTCTTTTGGCTGGTCTGGTAATCTACCAGTTGCACAATAGTACATCATACAATATTCTATATCTTTTTTATCTTCAATGTTATCATAACTATTTTCAAGTTTCAAAAGGTTAGAATCGATGTTTAGCTCTTCTTTAAGCTTGATGTACAAAGAAGTTAACTTTAGCCCTATGTTGACTACTAAGTAGTAATCCTTCAAAGAACAAAAGTCATTTATATTATCAGGGTGCTGTATAAAAAACTTTTTTACTGTTTTTTTCTCAATAGTCTTTTCGATCCAGCATTCTTTTATGTTTGATTTAATTACAATTGATATAGCATCTATTGGCTTAGTCATAGTTACAAATATTCTACTTGTTTTAAAAAGGATATAAATCTTGCTACTAGTTAGCTTTCTTTCAAGGCAGCACACCAATTTTTCACTATAAAGAAAATGTAAACCAATTACTTTGCGGTATACCCCATCCACTAGACCAAGTTAAGCAGTTTTACTAATAAAATTCCTTAGATATTTTTCTTCCAAAACGCCCTCGGAAGAGACAGGGGTGTTTTTGGAAGAAAAATATCGGTTACAAGGCAAATCATGTTCGATACCAGCATGTCTACGTTCAAAGTTATATTTTTGAAAATATCGTTGCATACCGACATGTAATTCTTTGCCATCTTTGTATTCCCGAATGTAAGCATCTTCGTACTTGACCGACCACCAGAGCCGTTCAATAAACACGTTATCGATACATCGCCCTTTTCCATCCATACTCAAAGCAATACCATGTGCTTTGACCGCATTGACAAAGCAATTAGAGGTGTACTGACTGCCCTGATCGGTGTTTAAAATTTCAGGGGCACCATACTGCTCCACTGCCTGCTCTAAGACTTGTTTGCACCAGTAAGCATCCATAGTATTAGACAAGGACCAGCCCACAACAAAACGAGAATACAAGTCGATAATTGCCGTCAAATACAGATAACCGCCCTTCATTGGAATATAGGTAATATCGGTCGCCCAGACTTGATTGGGGCGTGTGACTTTTAAGTCCCTCAACAAATAAGGAAACACCTGTTTATCCTTGTTTTTGGCTGGTTTTGAGGTATTTGGACTCGGTAGAGTCGAACGCAACCCCATCACTTTGGTATACAATCGCCTGACTCGTTTGATATTGATTTTATAGCCTTTATCCATCGTCAACCAAACGTGCATTCGACCTGCTCCTTTATCCGAATTCTCCAAATAGTGCTCGTCCATCAATCGCATCAATTCTAAGTTCAACGCATTTTCTTCCTTGGCCTTGTAATAATAGCTAGAACGATTCAGGTTTAGAACCTTACATTGCTTACGAATACTCAATTTTGGATGATTCTTATCTACATGTTTACGCCTTTCGCTCAAGGGCTTTACTTCAAGACTTTTTTTAAAAAGTCATTAGCTTCGCTGAGCCTTCGGGTTCTCTACTTTTAGCTCGCCTATCGTCCGTAGAAGCTTGTCTTTTTCTTGTTCTTCCTCAGTCTTGCCACCTTTCTTAGACGTAAACACATCTTCTGCTCCTTCCAAAAACTGTCGCTTCCAAGTACTAATCTGAGTTGGTGCTAAATCGTATTTCTTCGCCAAGTCTGATACGCTTGACACTTCTTTCAAGGCTTCTAATACTACCTTGGTTTTAAATTTGGCCGTAAATTGTCGTTTTTTCATAATCCTAAGTTAAGCTTTTTTCTTTAATTTAATACTGGCCTAGTTTTTTGGGTACACGGCATATATCGTTTGCTTGTGAAGAATGAACAAGGAAATGATAGAAAAATAAGGCTCGCTTTTATGGAGCGTTAGCGGAATAAAAGTGACCTACAACTCTATCAAAGAACTATTTCGATTGAAGAACTGTTATATAACTAGTACTTCTTAGTACAATTTTTGCTGTAAAGTAATAACTTATTAATAATACTAATCTAGCTGAATTATGACACAAAAAGAGAGTCAACTTAAAAGCTTACAGCTACTTCTTCAAGAGTTAGATACCAACCTCTTGCAAAGAGCTACTGATTACATTAGAGGCTTGATTGATGCTTCTAACCAACAACCTTTAGACTGGTGGGAACAACTCCCTGATTCTGTGAAAAACGATCATAAACAAGGTGTTCAAGAAGCTGAAGAGGGTAAAGTTATTTTGCTTGAAGATTTTTTAAAAAAGTATAACAGATAGTGCCTAAAAAATATAAAATCAATCGTGTAGAGATTACACAACGAGCTCAAGATCGCTTTGATAAAATGCATGAGAACATACAAAAATATTATTCTCCAAAGGTCGCAAATCAATTTGTAAATGATTTTCATGATAAAGTCGACCAACTAAAACAGAACCCTGCTATTTATCAATTTTCAGATGAAAATAAAGATACTAGACGTGCCTTGTTTAGTAAATATGGAGCTTTTTTATACAAGATTGTTCAAAAAACTACCTTACTTATTACTACCTTCTTTGACACTAGAATGAAGAAATAATAATCCCAGCCCTATCCAAACATCAAAAAGAAGCTAGGCGCAACCAGCGACTATAAAAAGAGAGGACAAAGCGCCCTTGTGGCCGGCGGACCGATAGCGTATGGAGCGACCAGTATAGCACAGGAAA
>CAYULH010000190.1:0-5642 GCA_964445645.1 uncultured Aureispira sp.
AATACGCGCTGTAACCCGTTACAGCTTTGTTTTCCGCCTCGATCTGAGAAAAAATCTCTCATTTTTTAGTGTACGGTTACTTTTTTGCACCTACTTAAAACCCCTTCTCCACATTTATTTTCTCACAAACATTAAAAAACAACCTTTTAATAAATTGTGAACGCATTTGCTTACCTTTGCCTCGGCATTGCCACAGGCAATCGCCATGTTGTTCTAAAATCAGTTGATAACTAACATTGTAGCCGTATTTTTATTATTTTTTTTAGGGTATAAAAACAACATCCTACAATCATTTTAGAGCAATTCTTATGCGTGGGTTTTCCACCAAATAAATTATGACATAACAGATCAATCATCAATCAGGATTTAATTTTATGAAACTTCTAAACAATAAAGTTGCCATTATCACAGGTGGTTCTAGAGGCATTGGTGCCACTATGGTCAATGTTTTTGCCCAACAAGGAGCGCATGTAGTATTCACCTATCGTTCATCTGAGGAGCGTGCCCAAAAAGTAGTAGCCGAAGCGGCTGCACACGGCACCACGGTCAAAGCCGTTGCTGCTGATGCCTCTTCCTTTGAGGAAACACAAGCATTGGTCACTGCTGTACTCAAAGAATTTGGCAAAATTGACATCCTAGTCAACAATGCAGGCATCACCCGTGATAATTTGCTCATGCGTATGAGCGAGAGCGATTGGGATGATGTGATGAACAACAACCTCAAGTCCGTATACAACTTTACCAAGTGCATCATGCGCCCTATGCTCAAGGCCAGAGGCGGTTCTATTATCAATATTTCTTCTATTGTGGGCATCAAAGGCAATGGTGGGCAAGCCAATTATGCCGCTTCCAAGGCTGGAATGATTGGTTTTACGCAATCCATTGCCCAAGAAATGGGCTCTCGCAACATTCGTTGCAATGCCATTGCACCCGGTTTTATCGCTACAGAAATGACCGATGACCTAGACGAAAAAATCAAAGAACAAATGATTAATGCCACTTCGCTCAAACGCTTTGGCTCGGCCGAGGAAATTGCCAATGTGGCTGTTTTCTTGGGTTCTGATTTGTCTAGTTACATCACTGGACAGACCTTGAATGCTAGTGGGGGCATGTAGGTAAGGATTTTCCATTACATTAGGAGGCATCAATCATCATTTGGGTGGTTGATGCCTTTGTATTTTGGGGGATGATTTGTTGGGTGATAGTATCATTTGATAGTATCATAAAATCTGGTAACGAGTCATTCGTTTATCCCCAACCTTTCTCAATTTCTTTTGCTCTACTGCATTTTTTAGGTCTCGACTAGCTGTGGACGAAGAAATATCCTTGAACACGCGCATATAATCTTTCCTAGAAAACTCTTGATCTTGGTACATAGCTATAAAATAATCCACTCGTTCTGCTGCTGTAAAGGTTCTGTTCTGCATGGCCAACAAATCATTTAATGCCTCCAAAACAGCCTCTAGCATAAACTCAATAAAAGCAGTGGATTTGCCCACCTTATCACAATAAGCCAATACCTGATAATACTCCTCTTGACGCTCCTTGATGATACTCTCAAACGGTAAAAACTCAAATACAGGGTATTCTTTTAGCAGTAATAACGTCTGCCACAAACGCCCCATGCGCCCATTGCCATCCAAAAAAGGATGAATAAATTCAATCTCATAATGCACCACACAACTCTTAATCAAAATAGGATCCTCCCCTGTCTGGATATACTCAAACAACTCCTCCATCAAATAGGGCAAATTGCCTGCTGGTGGGGCTAGGTGTGCTACTTGATCGCCCTTGACAATACCCACAGACGTTTTTCTCCATTGCCCAGCCTCCTTTATCAAGCCCTTCATCAAGATGCTATGCGCCTTCAAAAAAGAAGCAACCAAATGTGGCTTAAACTTATCCAATTGGTCATACACCTCCACAGCATTCAATACTTCCTGAATGTCTTTCTTAGGCCCAATCACACGCTTATGCTCCAATATGGCGGTAATCTGCTCCTCGGTCAAGGTATTGCCCTCAATCTCCAAAGAGGCATGAATCGTCTTGACTCTATTCCGCTTTCGCAAATACACAGATGGCCTGTCCAGATGAAGGACATTCACTGCCCCCAATTGCTCTGAAATAGCCGTTAGAAGCTGTAAAATTTTGTGGGTAATGTCATAAGGTGGTTGCATGATACTATCATTTGATACTATCAAAGATAAACTCATGGGCTGATAATCTTCAATTATTTTTTAGAAAAATGTGGATGGAAGAAGAAACAATAATTAGAAAAATAAAATCACCCCACAATCCTATCCGTAGCCGCATCCAGCATCCGATACACCTGTTCAAAACCATCATTATTCCAATAAGGATCAGGCACCGCCACATTATGCCCCGGTTGCACCTCATTCATAATCATTTTGACCTTGGCACGTTGCTCCTCACGCTCGCACAAATCCAGCACATTGTTATAATTCTCACTATCCATCACATAAATGCGATCAAAGGCATCCAAATCGGCTTTGGTAATTGGGCGCGACTGTTGGGCACTGATGTCGATGTTGTATTTTTGAGCTACCGCAATAGAGCGTTTGTCGGGGGCATCGCCTTCGTGGTAAGCACTGGTGCCGGCCGAATCCACTTCCCAATCCAATCCCTTGTCTTCAATTTTTTTTCTCAATATACCCTCTGCTAGAGGCGAACGGCAGATATTGCCCAAGCAAACCATTAATACACGCATGTTATTTTTCTTTTTTGTTTCCTAACAACTTAAAACCAATGCCCAATTTGATGGGCAAATCCAAGGTGGTATTGATGCGGCCATAATTCTCATAGGCAGGGCAATGACTTAGCCCTGCGCCCAAGGAGAGTCGAGCAAAAAAAGCTTTGGGCGATTGCCATTCCAAGCCTGTTCCCAGTGCTGCCCCCCATGCAAACAAACTGCGCTGCACATACAAAGCAGCTCCCAAATGAGCATGACCAAAAGCAGAAGCACGCCAAGGCCCTTGTTGCCAATAAGGATAATCATAACCCAATTGCAAGGCCGCCTGATAGCCCCAATTGATGCTTCTATATTCGAGTCCAACCGATACACGCCCTTTTTTCAGCGCCTGTTGGTAATTCAATTCAAAACCAAAACCATTGTAAAAATACTCTGCCCCACTATTATTGACCAAGCCCAAAAAGCCCAAGCCTTGTACAGAAATATACTGGCCTTGCACCAATGTACTATTCCCCAACAATAACCAGCCTACACTCAATATTACTATTATTCTGCCCATTACCACTGATTTGCTTGTAAAAATGCACGCATAAATGTTATAATTTGATCCTGTTGTTCCTGCTTAGAAATAGTAGCCACCCCATCACCATTTTGTTCACCATAACTGCCAAATTGGGCATGATTGCCGCCTTGTATTTCGTGATAAATGGTATTGCCGCGCGTGCTTGCAGTTGGAAAACTGGCTATATCTTGCACCACGATAGGGCTAGGTAAGTAAGCTTTGTTTTCTTCTATATCTGTTGCCAATGTCAAGCCATCCTTTTCGCCACTGAGCGACAAAACCGCCCCCTCCCAATTGGACAAATCGGCGGCCTCGCCCGAAAACGAAGCCCAAATAAACAAGCCTGCATAAGCCGAAGGCGCATCTCGCACATCATACGAGGCAATGACCCCACCCAAAGAATGCCCTCCAATAATCCAACGCTCTACTGGCAATTGTTCTCGAAACTGAGCAGCTTTGCCTGCATCAAAAATAGCCAAATTGCCCGTTACCTTTATTATTAGAACAGGATAGCCCTCGGCAACCAACTCTTGCAAAGGCGCTATATACGCATGAGCATCTACCAAGCCACCGGGATAAAATACAATCCCTGTTGTTGCTTGATTTTCATTTTTGGGCATTAGCCGAATGTAATGGGCGGTTTCCTTGACCTCTACTAAAGTACTGATGGTCAAGTCCTCAGGCAAGGCAGAACAAGCCATCAAACTACAGCACCAACAAAAACCTATTAAGCTTATCCAATTCATTGTATTACCTTTTGTTAGAATTGGAAATAGGAACAGCCCTAGCAACATAAGGTTGTGCTAGAGCTGTCATTTTTTTAACAATAATTGATATTGACAGAATGCTTATTTTTTGCACAAGCAGATGATTACTGACGTTTAATAATCAGCTCATAGGGGCTGCTCTAGCTAGGCATTGCTACAATATCTTTCTTGATTTATTTATTCTTCTTCTTTCATGGGACGTTGATTTTTCTGGTAAAGTAAATTAATGGTTAACATCAAATGTAACAATAAAAAAGCAAATACGCAATTGTTGCTCCATTAAACTAATTAGTATTATTAAAAAATATAGAAAATATTCTTATCTACATTGTTGTAACCTTAAAAAAACACTAGATAAGCTGCATAAAAAACTACTCCTCCACACTCAAAGCATCAGGCGTGTACATCAAATCAATATAAATCGGCAAATGATCGCTAAACCCTCCAATAAATCTCGGCCCTGCATACGTTCTAAACGGTTGCAAGCCCAAATGCTTGGTATCTTCCTCTAACAAAAAACGCGCTGCAAAAATATGCGCCCCATCCTCCGTAGCACGCAGATAATTAGGACGCTGTTCATTGAGCAAAGGCTCCGATACAATCAAATGGTCCAAAGTGCCCCAATGGCCCTGGTATTTGTGCGAACCCAATTGCCAATTCTTACCCAAACCATCCATATAATTAAACAAATCTCCTTTTCTCACTTCCTCCTTTTTTCCTTTGGCTCTTAATGTCTCTACCAAACTAATGTTGTAAGAATGGTCATTCATATCGCCCATCACAACCGCTTTCAGATTGGGTTGTTCTTGGTACAATTCATCAATGCGCGCCCGTACCATAGAGGCCACATACACCCGTTTGGGTTCGCTTTTGGCCTGTCCGCCCCAGCGCGAAGGCCAGTGATTGACAAACACACTGAGGGTATCTCTGCCCAATACACGCCCTTGCACATGCAGCACATCACGAGTACGCAAGGTAGAATCAAAAGGAAAATTGACCCGCATGGCCTCGTGATTCAAATACTCAAACTTACTCTTGCGATAAATAAATCCCACATCTATACCACGCCGATCAGGCGATTCTTGGTGTACAATTTCGTAGCCATATTTACGCAGAGGCGTTTTATTAATCAAATCCTCCAATACTTTTTTGTGTTCCAATTCACAAAAACCCACTACAGCAGGCGGCTCCCAACCGCCCAAGGCCATCAATACCTTATAAATATTGTTTAGCTTTTGCTGATAACGATAAAAACTCCAACGCTTGAGGCCCTCCTTGGTAAAATCATCATCTCTAGTCAAGCTATCATCTTCGGGCCAAAACAAATTCTCGGCATTATAAAACGCCACCCGAATGCCATTATTGTTGCGTGGAGCAGCACTGTGGTCGGCTATTCCCAAGGACAAATGTTGTTCTGCCAAGCGCAATTTATCCTTGGCCAATTGGACACTATCTTGAGCATATAACACCGTAGTTGTTCCTATAATTATAATCCAACAAAAAAATATAAATCGCATAACAAGAGATTGTAAATAGCCTATTAAAAGCATTAAGTAGTCTTAAAAAAGTAAACGGGCTAAAAAACGATTCTTTTTCCCCAGCT
>CAYULH010000191.1:0-5603 GCA_964445645.1 uncultured Aureispira sp.
TTGAGAGACGGCAATGGGCAATTGCTGTATCGAGTGCCGGTGTCTTTTCCGAGTGCAGGGCAGTATACGGTGCCGGTGAATATGGATATTCCTCCGGGAATGGGCGATAGTTTATTGCTCACCAATATCACAGGCGGACAAGCACGGTTTAATTCGGGGGTAACCAACTGGAATACTTTGGGGGCTTCCCCTTATGTAGAGTTGGTTAGTGGTATTGGTTTTGCTTCGGTCTATGCCTATTTTTATGATTGGGAAATTGCCGTATTGAGCGATTTTTGTGCTTCGGCGCAAGATTCTGTATCGCTTTTTTTATTGCCCACACCCGAAATTTTATTGCCTGTTGATACCTTAATTTGCAATGATTCGCTGGTATTGGATGTAGCTTTTCCAAATGCGAATTATCTATGGACTCCCACCAACACTACTACCAGTCAGATTATCATTACCCAAGAGGGAAAATATACCGTAACGTCTAGTGTGGGAAGTTGTAGCGTGACCGACTCCATAGATGTTTACTTAACGCCTATTGTCACCCCTACTATTTTATCGAATGATACCACTACTTGTGTGGCGATGATCGAAAGAAGGGCAACAGGCGCAGATATTATTCAGTGGTACGATGCCCCCACGGGAGGGCAATTGCTTGGGGTGGGCGATGTATTCCAGTATTTGGCGCAAACCACCGATACTCTATGGGCAACAGGACAAAATTTTGCCAATAAATTATACACACAGGGGCTTACCAATACCTTTGTGGCAGCGAGTTCCAATTATACGTTTCCCAATCAGATTCGTGGGTTGGTATTTGATGCCCATGAAGAGGTGTTGCTAGAAGAAGTAACCATGTACATCAATAGAACGGCATTTATAGGAACGATTGCCTTGTGGGATGATCAAGATCAGGTTATTGATAGCCAAGCGGTGGTATTGACCAATTTGGGTGCCAATAGAGTGCCGCTCAATTTCAAAATAGCAAGAGGGCAATCGTACAAATTAGTATTATTGCGTTATAATACCGTTGATATTTTATCCGAATTTCCATTTGCAGGTTTCCCCGTTCAGGGCGATCAAATCACAATTGTAGAGGGGGTACCGTTTACGAATGTCTATCAGTATTTTTATAGTTGGAAAGTAAAGGCATTGGGCTGTGCTTCTCCGCCTGTTCCTAGTGTGGTAACGGTGTTGCCTACGCCTACTATTGATTTTCCGACCGATACGATTGTTTGTGGCGATAGCTTGGTGCTGGATGCCAGCAGTAGTGGGGCGACTATTTATAATTGGAGTAATGGCGCAACCACGCCTAGTATTACGGTCGATAGCTCTATCCAAGTTGCGCTGGTGGGCAGCATTGGAATTTGTAGCGATGAGGACAGTATCAATATTTTTGTAGTAGAGCCACCAAGTATTATTATTCCACCCAATGATACTATTTTATGTGAGGGGAATGCTACCTTTAGAGCTAGTGGCAATGCTTCTTATTATGCGTGGTATGATTCACTTAGTAGTGCCACACCTTTTGCATTAGGCGATTCTATTCGTATCAATCTCACAGATTCCATTACCTTCTGGGTGGAGGGGATTGGCTTTTTGCCACAATCAGAGCCTATAGGGGCGCAATACGCCCCCAATGCCACCACCAATATTTGGGGAGAGCCACAAAACAGTGCGTTTCCTACACGTGGCATGTTGTTTAGAGTCAATGAACCCATCTTGCTCAATACCGTAGATATTTATGTCGATACCTTTACCACAGCTACCTTGACCTTGTACAAAACAGGTTTTCCTTATTTTAGCAAAACCATTGTGATGCCCAATAATGGGCGCAATATAGTGGCGGTAGACACCCTGCTAGAACCGGGCGATTATAGAATTGAATTGAGCAATAAATCGGCTGGCCGCATTTTATTTTCTTCTCCTTTTAGTAATAGTAAGCTGCAACAATTGAACACTTCGGCTGTAACTTTCTTAGGTTCCGCACCTATTCCTTCTCAGTATGTTTATTTTTATAATTGGCGAATTTCTACCCCTTCTTGTGCTACCAATCGTTTGCCTGTACGGGTAGATGTGCCTGCTTCGCCTGTATTGACGATGATAGCCGATACCGCAACTTGCACCGCAAGTTCTATTGTATTGGATCCTATTGTAACCAATAATCCTAATTATACCTATCGTTGGAGTAACAACAGTAGTGATGATACGTTACGAGTCAACAGCTCGGGCTATTATGGCGTAACTGTTACCAACAATGGGCAATGTTCGGCCACGCAAAATACATTGGTACAATTCTTAACCACGCCTCAAGGGGTGAATGTACCCAATCAGAGCATTTGTGCGCCTACTACCTTGGATTTGGCCGCAGGGGCAAGCAATGGCATCTCAGTTTGGTATGATTCGAGCAATCTGGGCAATGTGGTTTATTTGGGCGAACCCTATACCCAATACATTGCAGATACCAGCACCTATTGGCTCGATGTAGCCCCCAAGGCCACTACCCGAATTGGCGCACAGGCTTACCCCAACCCCAATGAGACGGCTGCTTATTTGAATTTTATTATTGCCAATACCTTTGATGTACAGCAATACAGCACCCTAGATTCGGTGGCCATTTATGTACAAAATGCACCGGTCACCGTAGCTTGGGAACTGATGGATTCTTTGGGTAATGTGTTGTACAATGGCAGCCAAACCATCACTCGTGCCCGTGAAAAGGTATTCTTATCTATAGATGCCTTATTGCCACCAAGCAACAACTACCAATTGAGTTTTAGCAGTATTTCTAGTGCTTTCTTGGTAGACCAAAATCCCTTGCGAACGCCTTCCTCTAGTGCAGGCATTGCACAATTGACAGGAACCGTATTTGCAGGAGTCAATTATGCCAGTTTCTTTGATTGGCACTTTAGTTATGCCTATCCCGATTGCCATGCCCCAGCAGATAGTTTTGATGTAGTGGTGGAACTGCCTGTTACCTTGGCAGATTCTATTTATAGTTGCGATTCTGCCTTGGTAGACATTAGTAATCCTAGTGCAGTGAGCTACCAGTGGAGTACGGGAGCTACCTTGGGGCAAGTGATGTTGTACCAAGCAGGGCAGTATACCGTGACAGTGAGTGATGGCGCAGCTTGCACAGTAATAGACACGATTGTATTGGAGCAGCCAATACCTGTAGGTTTGCCAGCCATTGGAGCAGTTTGTGGCAATGAATTAGGAACCAATTATTTGGGGACCAATGCCACTTATCTGTGGAATACGGGCGATACTACGCCTACCATTATTCTCACAGGGCCTAATATATATGCAGTAACAGTAACTACAGAGGGGGGCTGTTTGGTGACAGATTCCGTGTTTATTTCCCAATTGGTGCCTGCACCAATGCCTCAATTGGGGGGCAATAGAACCATTTGTTTGGCCGATACACTGGATGCAGGCATGGGCGGCCAAGCTATGAACTATCTGTGGAGTACGGGAGCAACCACCCAACGCATTGTGGTAACACAAGCTGGCTTGTACAGCGTTACGGTCACGCATCCTTTGGGTTGTTCGGGTTCGGATGCTGTGGTGGTTACTTTGGATAGTTTGCCTACGGCTAGTTTTAATGTCACAAAAAGTGGTTCTACGGTTTTGATGAACAATACCTCTACCAATATTACTACGACCACAACTTACTTGTGGTTGATGGGCGATGGCACCCAATACACCATTCCCAATCCTTTTCACAGTTATAGTGATACAGGTTGTTATGACGTGCTATTGGTGGTGTATGGCAATTGTGGCAATGATAGTACGATGCAGACCATTGGTTTGGGAAGACCTGATAGCAGTTGTACCGTATCTATCAATCGTTTGGCAACAGCCGAGCTATTCCAAGTAGTACCCAACCCAAGTACAGGAAGTTTTGAGATTTGGCTAGAAAAACCTTTGCAAGAGACTGCACAAGTAACCATTTACAACAGTCAAGGAATGGTGGTAGCCACCCGCACTTTGGAGAAAATAGGCCAACAACACCATGCTATTACCCTAGAGGATTTGCCCACAGGTTTATATTTCTTACATTGGCAAAGTGGCCGTTACCAGCAAGTGCGAGAATTGCTCTTGCAACGACCTTAATTATACTAATACCAAAAATATTACAAATCAAAACAATGTCTTCAACCATTAAATTTGCGGTAATAGGGGCAGGGCATATTGGCAAACGTCATGCAGCCATTATACAAGCACAAGCAGAGGCCGAGTTGGTTGCTTTTTGTGATGTATTGCCAGCCGAGGAGCTGGATATTGCGGCTTTTGGAGTGCCTTTGTATGCAACATTGGAGGCATTGCTCCAAGCCGAAACCACGGTAGACGTGGTGTGTATTTGTACGCCCAATGGCTGGCATGCCCAACAAGCCATTGAGGCACTAGAAGCTGGCAAGCACGTGGTTTGTGAAAAGCCAATGGGGCTGGACAAAAAATCTTGTGAGGCTGTTATTTTTAAGGCTTTGCAAGTCGATCGCCGTTTATTTTGTGTGATGCAAAATCGCTATTCGCCGCCTGCTGTTTGGCTCAAGCAGGTGTTGGAGAAGCGGTTGCTAGGCGATATTTTTATGGTACAAATCAATTGTTATTGGAACAGGGATGATCGGTATTATTATAAAAATGGAAAAAAACATCCTTGGAAAGGACAGTTAGCATGGGATGGTGGGCCGCTTTTTACGCAGTTTTCGCATTTTGTAGACATGCTCTATTGGCTGTTTGGCGATATTCACAATATACAAGCACGTTTTCATAATTTTGCACACGAGCATTCCACCGAATTTGAAGATACAGGAGTAGTGCATTTTGAATTGTTGCAAGGGGGCATGGGCAGTCTCAATTATTCCACGGCAGTGTACCAACAAAACCTAGAGAGCAGCTTGACGGTCATTGGCAGCCAAGGTTCTGTGAAGGTGGGGGGGCAGTATATGAATGAAGTGGTAGAATGTACCATTAAGGATTATGAAATGCCTATATTAGCACCTTCCAATCCGGCCAATCAATATGGCGCGTATCAAGGTTCTGCAGCCAATCATCACTATGTTATTCAAAATGTAGTAGATGTGCTCAAAAATCGGGAACCTATTACGACCAATGCCTTGGAAGGACTCAAAGTAGTAGAAATTATTCAAAATATTTATCAGCAAAAACAATGATTTACTTTGTCCACGAGACCGCAATTGTAGATAAACCTTGTACCATTGGTGAGGGAACCAAAATTTGGCACTTCAGTCATATTCAGAGCGGAACTAAGATTGGTAAGAAATGTGTGTTTGGTCAAAATGTGAATGTTGGCAATAACGTTACTATTGGTGATTACTGTAAGGTAGTTACTAACAAAGACTCAATCATCACATATTTAACTCTTAAAAACTTTATAGAGAGTAGGTTTGAAGGGGTTGATGTCTATATAGCAATTAGCTCTAGGATGGTTTTAAAAGCACTTCTAAAGGAGGGTTTTGAGTATAAGACTCTTGTGCAGACTTTAGCAGATTTGGAGATGCTAGGATATAGAAATATTATAGTCTCATCTATAAATCTTTTTCCAACTTGCGAGCATGAACTACTAAAAAAGATAGTTAAAGGCTTCAAAG
>CAYULH010000192.1:0-5202 GCA_964445645.1 uncultured Aureispira sp.
TTGTTCTTTTTTTCTTCCTGCTTTTTCGCAGCCTTACTTTTTGTACACCCCCAAAAAGAGGAATAGTATTTTTAATAAGCATTATTGTAAAACAATTTGTGTGCGAGAACTTTTTTAAGACTACTTAATGCTCTACTGCCCTACAAAAAAAGTATTTTTGCCCTCTGTATAGAATATTAATGACTAAAAGCTCTATTTATGCGTTTGCTGCTTTTGATGGTTGGTTGCTGTAGCCTAATAGCCTGCCAAGATAGTTCTACTGCTTCCAAGGTAGAGGAAACTAGGGCACTTTGGGACACTGTTCAGTTACAATATGCCACCAATTTTACTATTCAGAAACAAGGCAATAATACCTTGTTGAGTATTGGCAAAGCATGGAAAAATGCAAGCCCTACTTTTCAGTATTTGTTGTACCCCAAGGACAGCACACCACCAGCGGCCTATCCCAAAGCTACTAGAATTGGGGTGCCTGTGGAACGTGTATTGTGTAGTGGCAGTGTAGATGTTGCCTTCTTGAAGGCTTTGGATGCCACGGCCAATATGGTTGGATTGAGCAATGGACAGTACATTTATGATAGCACTATCCAAGCCCGTTTGGCAACTGGGGATTTGGTAGATATAGGACAAGATCAAGGTATGGATTATGAAAAAGCCATTACTACGCATCCTGATTTGGCTTTTGTATACAGTATTGGCAATCAGGATGCTTACAAGAAGTACCAGAGTATTGGAATACCTGCTGTAATGTTGTCTGATTTTATGGAAACTACTCCTTTGGGACGGGCTGAGTGGTTGTTGTTTGTCAGTTGTTTTTTGGGCAAAGAAGCCAAGGCTCAGGCTTATTTAGCTACTGTTAATCAATCTTATGAGAACATCAAAAAAGAAGCTGGGGCTATGGTGGACAAACCATCTGTACTGCTGGGTGCTGTATACAAAGGGATGTGGTATGTAGCAGGGGGGCAAAGCTTGATGGCGGCTTTTATTCGAGATGCAGGAGGCGATTATTTGTGGAAAGACAATACAGAGGTTAGTGGAGTGCCTTTTGATTTTGAAGCAGTGTATACCAAGGCTTTGGGAGCCGATATTTGGATCAATCAATCCTATTACCAGCAGTTGTCTAGTTTGCTTCAGGCAGAGCCCAAGTATGCCGATTTCAAAGCTGTAAAAGAAGGGCGATTATACAATTATTACAAAAGAGCGAGCCAAAATGGTGGAACAGATTTTTTTGAATCAGCTATTGTACGCCCCGATTTGGTTTTAAAAGACCTGTTGTTTATGTTTCATCAACATCCTGTACAAATAGATAGCTTATATTATTATACGCCCCTTAAGTAACCATTACAATCATGTTCACGGTAAGAATGAAAATGCTGCTGCTGCTTTTGTTGTGCATGGGCTTGATGTTGGCCAACTTGTGGCTAGGTTCTGTTTCTTTTTCTTTGGAACGCCTGTGGTTGGCTTTAGTAGGCAGGCCATTAGAGGCAGGTGATAGCACCATTATTTGGGAATTGAGAATGCCTAAGATTGGGGCAGCTTTGTTGGCTGGAGCCAGTTTGAGTGTGAGTGGTTTGTTGATGCAAACCTTTTTTAGAAATCCTATTGCTGGGCCATTTGTGTTGGGCATTAGTTCTGGGGCTAGTTTGGGGGTGGCTTTGGCCTTGATGGCAACGTCAACCTTGGCCACAGTGCTGGGGGCTGCTTGGGTTCAGAGTCCTGCTTTTGTTTTAATTTTGGCAATTTTGGGAGCTAGTTTGGTCTTGCTTTTATTATTGTTGGTATCTTGGCGGGTGGCCGATGTTAATACACTGTTGATTTTGGGTTTGATGTTTGGCAGTGCCAGCAGTGCCTTGGTGGCTTTGTTGCAGTATTTTAGCAATCAGGAAGCTCTAAAACAATATGTGTTGTGGTCAATGGGCAGTTTGGGAGGGCTGACTCCTAGAGAATTGATTTGGTTATTGCCCTTGTGTGTATTGGCCTTGTTGGGCACATTGGGATGCAGCAAGTGGTTGGATGCTTTGTTGCTAGGAGAGCAATATGCCCTTAGTATGGGAGTGCCTGTACGAAGAGCACAACAATTGATTTTGATACTAACAGCTTTGCTGGCAGGCAGTATCACGGCTTTTTGTGGGCCTATTGCTTTTGTGGGCATTGCTGTGCCGCATTTGGCGCGTTTATTTTTTAGAACCTATCAGCATTTTACACTTATTATAGCTTGTTGTTTGATTGGGATGTTGGTATTGTTGGCTTGCCAATTGGTGGCCCAATTGCCGGGGAGTGCCCGAATCTTGCCCATCAATGTAGTTACGTCTTTTTTGGGTGCTCCAATGGTTATTTATCTAGTGCTTTCGGGCAAAACTATAAAGAGTTGAGTTGATAAACAAGTTAGCCTGAGGCTTGTTGCTTGATAACAGTGTCTAATAGAATGACTAAATTATTATTACAATAATGACAAAAAAACAAACAAGAATACGTTTGGTATTGGGGGGGCTTTGCTGGTTGGTAGCAGCTTATTTGGCGTATGATATGTATACCTTGTATACTCAAGAAATGCTATGGCAACAGCAGCCTTTGTGGTTTTGGTTGTTGACTTGGGGCGGTTTATTGCTCTTGGGCGGCAAGTATTATGTACGTCACGAAACGCCGTTTAAGTTGATTGCAGCTAGTAGCTTGACAGGGGTGTTGCTGGCAGGTGGTTTTATGCCTATGCCTACCTTTTTTCTGCTTTTTATTGCTTTTATTCCTTTGCTTTGGGCAGAGAATGAAGTAGCAAAAGCCAAGGAGGATACCGATCAATGGACGGTTTTTAAGTTGGCTTTTAATGCCTTTTTTATATGGAATTTGTTGAGTACTTGGTGGATTCAGAACAGCTCTTTTGTGGGGGGGATTATAGGCAATGCCCTGAATGCTGTATTTATGTGTTTTCCTATTCTTTTTTATCACATTACCAAAAAAAACATGGGGCAGCGAGGAGCCAACTTGGGTTTTGTGGTGTATTGGATGACTTTTGAGATTGGGCATTTGACTTGGGATTTGTCTTGGCCTTGGCTCACCTTGGGCAACTCGTTTGCACACCTGCCTATGTTGGTGCAGTGGTATTCTTATACGGGGGTATTTGGTGGTGGGCTTTGGATTTTGTGGATGAATATAGCCTTGGCCAATCGAGTATTGCCTATTGGCAAACGAATCTATCCTTTGCAGGCATTTGGGACTTGGAGCAAGCCTCTGCTTGGATTTATAGTGCCTATTACAATTTCTGTATGGTTGTATTATCAACATGATTTGCAAGACGGAAGGCCAGCCGAGGTAGTGACCGTACAGCCCAATTATGAGCCGCATTACAAAAAATTTAGAATACCACAACGGGAGCAATTAACTAATTTTTTGCAGTTGTCGAGGGGGCAATTGACCGATAGCACCGATTATTTGGTGTTTCCCGAAACGTCTTTTGGAGGGATCAATGCCGAAAATTTGCCAGAAGTGGCTATCATCCAAGGCTTGAAAGGTTTTTTGCAAGCATATCCCCAAACACAATTGGTAACAGGCTTGAGTACGCATCTGATTTATAAGGAAAATGAACCCAAACCCAGCCATATTTTTACCTATTGCAATCCAGATCGGTCGTATTGTCAATATCGAGATGTACACAATGCTGCTGTACAATTGAGTGCTACCGCCGATAAAATTCCTTATTACAAAAAATCAAAATTGGTACCGGGCGCAGAAATTATGCCTTTTGTGGGGCATTTTGAAATCTTCAGGAATTTGATTTTGGATTTGGGGGGCGTACCGGGCGTGAGTTTGGGGCGGCAAGAAAATCGGGTAGCTTTTGAGTCGCCCAATGGAAAAGTTGGTGCTTTAATTTGTTATGAATCGGTGTATGGCGATTATGTGACCGATTACATCAAGGAAGGGGCAGAGGCACTGTTTGTTATTACCAATGATGGTTGGTGGGGCAATACTATGGGGCATCGCCAACATCAATATTTATCCTCCTTGCGTGCCATTGAGACAGGGCGTTATGTGGTGCGTTCGGCCAATACAGGAGTTTCTTGTTTTATCAATAGTAGAGGGGATATTTATAATGCTACGGTTTATGACAAACCTGCAGCCTTGCGAGATACTATTTATTTGCGCCAAGAGCAAACATTTTATGTACGTTATGGAGATTTGTTAGGGCGTATCTCTATTTTAGTATCTGCTTTATTAATATTATCTATGATTTCTAATGGCTTGCGTGGCAATAGGAGTGAGGAGTTGGAGTAGTTGGATGTACTATGTTAAAATTTAATTATCATTATAAGAACAATCTGAAAAATGAAAAAAATAGGTATTGGATTACTCAAATTTGTAGGCTTTTTGCTGGTATTGGGCATTGTGGCTTTTGGTGTATTGTATTTATGGTACAATGAACCTGTACCCAAAGGCAAAGAAGGCCCAGAAGCGCAGGCATTGCTACAAAAAATTAATCAAGCGGTCAACAAAGAGGCTTGGGAAAAAACACGTTATGTACAATGGACATTTGGGGGCTTGGGCAACCATGATTTTTTGTGGGATCGTGAGCGTCATTTGGTAGAGGTGAAGTATGGCGAAACACGGGTGCTCCTAAATCCTTCTGATAAAACAGGAAAAGTATACGAAAATGGGGTAGAACAGACTGAGAATACACAAGAAGCAATAGACAAAGCACATTCTTATTTTACCAATGATGCTTTTTGGCTCAATGCTTTTGTACAGATAGAACAGCCCAATGTGAAGTTGGAAGCAGTGGATTTGGAAGAAGGGGGCAAGGGATTGTTGGTAACATACATGAGTGGAGGGGTAACGCCGGGCGATGCTTATTTGTGGATATTGGACGAAAATGGTTTGCCCAAGGCTTGGAAAATGTGGGTGAAAATTATTCCAATTGGTGGTGTCAAAACAACTTGGGAAAACTGGGAAACTCTAGGAACAGGGGCCAAGGTGGCTCGCAGCCATAATATGGGCTTTTTGGATATTAAAATCAATAACCTACGCAGTTTTCAAACCCTAGAAGAAGGTGGTTTGACAGAAGATATTTTTAGTGGTATGAATTGAAGTTGTTTAAAAATGGAATAGCGTTGAACCGAGGCCAAAGGCGAGCTCACGCAAGTATAATGAGCGATAATTTGGTTCTAACCGAGCCAAAGGCGAGCTCACGCAAGTAATCAAGGCACTCGCAAAGCG
>CAYULH010000193.1:0-5201 GCA_964445645.1 uncultured Aureispira sp.
ATTAGCTCAGTTGGTTCAGAGCACCTCGTTTACACCGAGGGGGTCGGGGGTTCGAATCCCTCATCACCCACCCTTAATTTTCAAAGCCTTTACTTTTAACACAAGTAAAGGCTTTTTTTGTTGATAGATGTTTGTTAATTTTAACTATCCAATTATTAGTTATATCCATAAAACCATACTCCTATGGCCGCTGCATCCAAAAAAGCCCAATCTGCCCCCAAGCCCAATCGCCTATTTTCTGCCCTCAAACTTATTATAGGACTCGTCCTAATAGGTCTAATAGGCTTAGTGATTACGGCAGCAGCCTTTGAACAGCAAATTGCTTCTTTGGTTATTAATACCCTCAACAAACAACTCAAAACAGAACTGAGAGTAAGTGATGCGAGTTTGTCCTTGATTTGGAAATTTCCGAAAGCTGCTGTATTTCTCAACGATGCCCAACTTGACGGAGTCGGTGAACACGAAGAAAAATTGCTCGATGTTAAAAGCATAGCCCTAGAATGTGGTATTGTGGGGCTGTTGACGGGTTCGTACAATTTTACGTCTATTGCTATTGAGGAGGGTTCTCTGTTTGTGCATTATGACCAAAAGGGAAAGGTGAACTATGATATATTTGTTGCAGAGGAGGAAGCGCCTGCAGCCACAGCAGAGAGCAGCGATCTCAATCTCTCTATTTCTAATGCTACACTCACCAATGTTACCTTGCACTATGTGGATGTAGCAGCCGCTTATGATATTAAGGTCAAGGCAACCGATGCTTATGTGGAGGGGGATTTTATTATTGATAATAAGTTGAATAAAAATAAGCATGCACTCAAGAGTTATGCAGAGTTATTCTCGGAGTACATCACCATTGGGGAAACCACCTATTTTAAAGGAAAAGAAATTGCTTATGATGGGGCGGTAGATTTAGACTTGGCAACAGAGGCGTACAATTTTGAAGAGTTGAAACTCTATTTGCAAGGCAATTTGTTTACTATGGATGGTTCTGTTGAGCGCAATGAGGAGGGTTTGTTGTACAACCTGACTTTTGATAGCGATGAAGCATTATTGGGGGCCTTGCTGCAATTGGTACCTGAAAATTATGCCGATAATATTGGTCAATTTCAAAGCAATGGCCGTTTGTCGTTTGATGCCCGCATCAATGGGGTGCAATCGGCCAAAAAAGCCCCCATTGTAGAAGTCAATTTTGGATTGAAGGATGGCAGAGTTACCCACCCCAACTTAGACGGAAGTATGCGTGATGTGAATTTTGAGGTGCATTTTACAAATGGTAATGGGGTGGACGACTGGACGGCCAAACTAGAGTTGCTCAATTTTCAGGCATCGCTCAACAAACAGCCCATCAATCTCAATTGGGAGATGAAGGGCTTGCAAAAACCCATTATCAAAATGAGTATGGATGGCAAAATTCCGCTTGATGCCGTTTATGGGTTCTTTGGGGAACAGGTGACAGAAGGGGGTGGATTTATTGATATTGCACAATTATCACTAGAGGGCAAACTCAGTGATATGATGTCTATGTATCGGGTGCCTAGAGTCAATTTGGGTGGCAAAATTGTGTTCAACCAAGCTTATTTATTAGTCAATGACATTCCTGTAACTATTACCACAGGCGATTTGGCCTTGCAAGACAATGTTTTTGGAATCAGCAATTTTAGTGTCAAGACCGCAGAGAGTGATATGCTGTTTAATGGCAAATTCCAGAACATGCTGCCGGTTTTGCTCTCTGATTCACTCAATTCTCAACAGGCCAAACTCAAATTTGAGGCATCGCTCAACAGTGAAAAACTGAACATTGATGAATTGTTGGCTATGGGGGGCGGCCATACGGCCGAAGAAATTGAAGCGGCTCCCGTAGAGGAACAAGATTCGCTGACCAAGGATAATTTGCAACAAAGAGAACGCCGTACTTCCTTCCTGCAAGGGGTGTTTAGCACCAATATCAAAACCATTCAATACCAAGAATTAGAAGCTACTAATTTTAATGGAGAGGTGGCTTTTGACAACAGTGTGATGCAGCTTCGTGGGGTGCGTACCAATGCCATGGATGGGCTGCTCAAGCTCAATAGCAAAGTTTATTTTGAGAAAGAGCCTAGAGTAGAGTTGTTTTTGGATTGTAATAATATTGATATGCGTGAGTTTTTGGTGCAAACCAACAACTTTGGGCAAGAGGCCATTACGGCCGAAAATCTACGTGGTCGCCTCAATTCCCTCATTCGCATCAATATGTACATGGATTCTTTGGGCAATTTTCAACACGACAAATTGTATATGGTGGCTGATGTGACCTTGCTGGATGGTGAAATTCTCAACTTAAAAATGCTAGAGGGTTTCTCTTCTTTTGTCAAAATGAGTGACCTCAAACACATTGTTTTCACCGAATTGCACAATCAATTCAAAATAGAAAACAGCAAATTTATCATGCCAGCCATGTTTATACAGAGCAATGCACTCAATTTGTTGGTGGGTGGCACCTACAGCTTCAATCACGATATGGATTTTCATGTCAAGATCAATGCAAGTCAGGTATTTGGCAATAAATTCAAAAAATACAACCCCGATAAGCCTGTCATCAAAGCGCGCCAGAATGGATTGATTAATATTTATGCTCGAATTTTAGGGAATTTGTACGGCGATTATACCTACCGAATTGGCCCCAAATACACCAAGGAGAGCAAGCGTTTCTTGGACGAACAACTCGCTAGTGACTTGCCGGCCTTGACCAACACCTTGGCCTTAGAGTTTAGCCAAAATAAAAACATTGCCGATCCTACTTCCAAGGTCAATGCACTCAAACAACCCAGCCAGTGGGAAGATATTCCTGAGTATGAGGCCGAGGAGGGCGAGCCACTGGAGTACTTGGATGTGCAATAAGTTTTAAAATCTTGAACCATAACAGGATCGGGCTGTTTTAGATATTCAAGTTGTTTATCTAACCCCTTACTTCGTTGGAAATCGTATCTAATTTATTATTAGTTTATTGCATAAATTAATTAAAAAAAGCAACAAATTAATAATAAATTAGATGCAAGATGCTTTTTTAGCTTTTTTGAAAAAAAAAGTAAAAAACCGAACTTGTGAGCTCACGAGCAAAGCGAGCTAATCCACGAAGTATTACTAACCATCAAGTACGCCTTTATGCCTACGCCTTCCAATACCGAACGTTCAGCAGTTGGCCTACCTTTAGAGAAGGTAGGCATGTTTTTACTGCTCCTCAGTCTGACCATGTTATTCTTGGCCTTTTCGATTGGCTATGTGTTTACCCGCAATCAAAATGGGACAGATGGGGTCTATCTCCCTCCTATTTTTATTATCAATTCCTTTATTCTATTAGCGAGTAGTTGGTTTATTCACAAGGCCAATATTGCCTACAAGGAGGATGATACCAGAGGTTATCAAAATGCCTTGACCATCACTATGGCCTTGACCATCTTGTTTATGGGCGCACAATTGGTGGGGTGGTTTGGTTTTAGTGATGCCTTGATTGGTAAGAATATTGGTAATGGTGCCAATTATTTGTATGCTATTTCGGGTTTGCACTTTGCACACATTGTAGGTGGCTTGCCTTTTTTGTCGGTATTCTTATACAATGCGTACAAAAAAATGGAAGAACCCATGACGGTTCTGCTATATTTTTCTGACCCAATCAAGCACATGCACCTGCAACTCCTCACTATCTATTGGCATTTCCTAGATGGCTTGTGGATATTCTTAGTCTTGTTCTTTCTGGTCAATATGGCATTTTAGTGCCTGTAAGTAGGGTAAGAAGAATACTTCCTTCCTTGTTTTATGTCGTCCTTACAGGCAGGGCTGTTAAGTTCTGGCAAATGAAACCGAATGCTGCTAGAAAAAATCCCGAAGGGCAGGGCTGTTAAGTTCTGAAAAAAGCTAATTTGAATGCTGCTAGAAAAACCCCGAAGGGGTGATATTATTATAGTAAATCATATACAACGTCTATTTCAACCCTGAAAGGGTGACATTATTAGCTTGTAAGACGATAATAGCACCCTTTCAGGCAGGGCTGTTAAGTTCTAATTAATTTAAATATAAATTTAATATTAGCGGCGCATTTTTCTAAGGTGTATTTAATAGAATCCAAGCCACTAAATTTGATACAATTAAAGGCAATATTTCTAAACAGCCCATTCTTTTTAACTCGATCATAAGTAACAAATTTAGTATAGTCTTCGTGCATGACAACATCTTTGACATGATGCAACTTATTTTCTACCCACCAATGCCGTCTAATGAGTTCTAAATATAACATTGGATCATTGGATTTTAAACTCGTAATATAGTAATGCAAGCTGTCTGTTGTCTTGTCCTTATCTGTTCGAATTCTACGCACAGTTATTATTTTTCCTACACTTGGCCAACCTTCTCTTATCACTTTGGGAACATCATAAATACAAAGTATTCTTTGTTCTAACCTTCCTCTATTTTTTTCTTCTGTTGATGCCTCAACTATAGCCTTTTGACTTGATACACAAGATATTGAATGTCTCACTAACCAAGAATTATTTTTCTTTATTTGAATAATATAATCATTGTTTTTGCTCGACAACTCTAAAGTTTTTTTGACACATGATTTGCATCCATTGTAAAAATTGCTCCTTTCACATCCAACTCTTCTATTAGTTCACGTAATACTATTTGTTCCCCTTTTTCACCACTAGTATAACTTTTACTGCCTACTATTGATTTATATTCTGAACAGAAGGCATTCACAAAAGCAACAAAGGTTTGACTCTTGCTTATCCCATTCTTTACACTTGATTTCACCGCTTTTCCATCTAAGGCTATCACTCTATTTTTTGCCGTAGCTATGCAAGCTTTTCCTTCCCAATTTTCTATTCGTGATTTACCCCATTTATGTAGCGCTGCCTCAAAGGCTTCCAAATCTAATTCATCTATTATCTTGCCTAAGGATACGTGACTCGGTGTCCCATGCTTCAACTCTAGTTTTTTTATCAAATAACTTTCATGTTCCTTCCCATATCTTGCTACTCCACGATAACCTGTTCGACCTGCTAATGTCCCTACCACCATCAACATCAATACGTTATGTTGCTCATAACGTATCCCTTGTTTCCGTCTTTTATCTGGTATCTCTGATAAATAGTATAGTAAATTTTTCTCCATCTTTTTTTCTTGCTAATATAACTTTTTTTTAGAACTTAACAGCCCTGCCCTTCGGG
>CAYULH010000194.1:0-2979 GCA_964445645.1 uncultured Aureispira sp.
TGTCTTGGCTTCCAAGCACTTACCAATCATCCTACCAGATTTTTTAAACAACTTCTAACAAAAAAAGAGAAAAATCATCACTTAACCATGTTTTACTTGCAGTATTGGTACAAAGGAGAACAAAAAAGGCCACTTGCACCAATGCAAGCAGCCTGTATCTTATTCATAAGTATAATTTACATTTTCTAAGACTTCACAAATTTGCGAGTCTCTAGGATTTGTTGGTCTTTTCTGAACTGCACCAAATAAACCCCTGCTGGCAGCTCTTGGGTATTAATGGTAGTTGTATGTTCCATCATTTGGCTAGATAATACTTGGCCTTGAATGGTCATGATTTGTACCTCAAGTGGCTCGTCTATGCCTTCCACGGTTAGGTTTAATTGGCTGTATACAGGATTGGGAAAGATATTGGCGATAACATTAGGACTAGAGGCAAGGTTGTTGACAGGGTTATAAATGCTCGTAATTTTTGCCGGGTTTAGAGCACTACAGTAGAATGTGATTTCGTCTAAACGGCCGTCCAATTCGCGAATAATTACAGAACCAGCGCTGTAGCTGGCTCCAAAATTCCAATGGCTAGGCACAGGCACCGCTCCAGTAATGGGGGCAGACGATACCAAATTGCCATCAATATACAGGGATAAGGTATTATTTTTTCGGGTTACTACAATATAATGCCAAGTCATAGCCGTAAGAGCAGTAGAGCGTATGGTTGCCACCGAAATAGCCGTTACAGCTTGTCGAAGCGCACAGCTCACTTCTCCAATGGCATTGATAGAAATATCCACTCCGCCCTGCTCATTGCCAGCAGCATCATGCCTAGAGGTTACCAAATATTGCAAGGCTTCTGGAGTACTAAACGAATTGATATTGGTCCAAAAAGCAATACTAAAATCACAATTGGGATCAATGAGGGTGTGGGGTACTTCTACCAATTGGTCGGAGCCATTGCCATCTATTTCTATTGAGCGTCTAAGTCCCCCCAAATGCCCTGCTCCATAAGAAACCATCCCCACTCGAACAGCATCTTTGCCCGCTCTAGAATCGACAGTAGTGGTGTTATCAAAATTATACTCAGAACTTATACACACATTGTCATCATACAATGCTGAAATGTCTGTTGTGGTCAAGCCACGGCAGTAAAAACGAATATCGTCCAATCGTCCAGCCATTTCTCTGTAAACAAAGGGAGTTGGATTACTTGGATTGTACGTAGCTCCAAAATTCCAATAAGTTGGTACAGGCACTGTAGTCGTAAACATCGTAGAGGCTTCCAAATTGTCATCAATATACAAATCCAAGGTGTTGTTGTTTCTGGTTACAACAACATGATGCCACTTGCAAGTAGTGATAGGGCTGGATCGAACTTGAGCGGCTGTACCAAAGGGCGAAACGGTTCGGATCACACAGTTTACTTCACCTGCTGTATTAACAGAAAAGGAAACCCCACCTTGCTCATTGCCTAAAGAATCATGCCTAGATGTTACCAAATATTGCAAGGTTTCAGAGGTATTAAAAGAATCTAGCTTCACCCAAAAAGAAATTCCAAAATCATTGTTGGGGTCAATTAGGGTGTGGGGCACAGCTACAATATCATCCGAGCCTTGTCCATCTATTTTCAAAGCGGCATCACTATTACCAAAATGATCTAAACCAAAAGCTCCTGAAATTAACTGCCCGTCATTGCTGCCTCTCGAATCGGCTATGGTCTGGTTATCAAATTCATAAAAAGAAAGCAAACAACTGTCTAAGTTGCCTTGAGCAAATAATTCTGCTCCTAAAACTATTACCAATAGTGTTAATAAAGTTGATCTCATGAGTTCCATTTTTGTTGAGATTATTAAAATAATAGCGCAAAAATGCCAAAAAAATTTCGCTTACTTCTTATGAACTTCCAAAATAACTTTATGAATTGCCAAATTTTACTTTTCTAAGTACAAAACTAGTTTTTAATTAAACTGGTATTCAGATTAATGCTTGTTTTTATGGTAATACGGCTCTGCCAAATAAGAGGCACGGCCTGCCCAAACTGCTGCCCTAAAAGATTGTGCTTGAAGAATCGGATTTTTGGAATACAGAACGGCAGTATGTACAATGACGGCATCCACGCCCATTTCCATAGCCTCGGCCGCATGTGATGGCGCACCAATGCCGGCATCTACCACTACAGGCACATCGACCTCCTCTATAATCAATTGTATAAAATCACGTGCCTTTACTCCTATTCCTGTGCCAATAGGTGCGCCAAGTGGCATCACAGTAGCACAGCCCACTTCCTCAAGGCGTTTGGCCAATACAGGATCTGCATGGATGTAAGGCAATACTGTAAAACCTTGTTTTACAAGTGCCTCTGCTGCTTTGAGCGTCTCTATGGCATCACTCATATAATGCTTGGTACTTGGAGACACTTCCAGCTTTATCCAGTCTGAAATACCTGCATTTCGTATAGCATTGGCCACCGTTATGGCCTCTTCTGCTGTCTTACAACCATGTGTATTGGGAATGTATAATAAATTTTTGTCTAACACGTCCAAATGCGTGTGTTCTGTATTGGCTAAATCTGATTCTGAAGTCAGTGTATGGGTAATAATTTCACAACCACTAGCCTTACACACATCGGGCATGATGTTAGGTTCAAAGTCTGTAACGCCCAGAATTAATCTTGATTGGAATGGTCTGCCTGCAATGTAAAGGTCGTCATTAAGGGGTTCTTGATTCATGAAGTGAATGTTTATTGGTGTTTAAAGCCTATATTTTTTGCCCAAAAAAATATTATTTTTATTACTAAATGTAACACCTATTTTTATTTAAAAAGAATTTCAATTCTAAAAAAAAAACTCAAATTTAAAATCAATCCAGCAAGCTCTATTCTAAAAACCTATTTTAAAAACGCTAAAAAAAGCTTCCAGACATTTATTTTTTCAATTTGGATGTTAATTCGTTTCAGCTAAAACAAAAAAGTAACACTCTAAAAATCCA
>CAYULH010000194.1:2989-5192 GCA_964445645.1 uncultured Aureispira sp.
AATAATAACTAATCCTCCAGATGATACGTTAGTTGCAAGCGAAAGTAGACTTTCGCCTTGATATATTAATTTTAAGTTTAGCGACATAATCCATAAATTTATAAGAAATATAGTCAGTATAACACTTAAGATTAAAATACTAAAAAACCATACCTTACTGCTCTTTTTAATCTATTCTGTGGAATTAAATAAAAACTAGAATAAGTTATCGAATTGGTAGTACTTTCTATCTTTAGCCAAGGTCAAGTTTTGTGTTTAAACAATCAAGTATGTTTTCCCTATTAAATCAAATTTCTTCTCCAGATGATCTAAGAAATATAGTACCAGAAGAGCAATTGACTCAACTAGCCAAGGAGCTACGAGGTTTTATTATTGATATGGTTGCACAAACCCAAGGGCATTTGGGAGCGAGTTTGGGAGTTGTTGAATTGACCATTGCACTGCACTACTGTTTTGATACACCCAATGATTTGTTGGTGTGGGATGTTGGGCATCAGGCTTATGGTCACAAAATTCTGACCGGCAGAAAAACACAGTTTCATACCAATCGAAAATTGGACGGTATTTCAGGATTTCCTAGACGTAGCGAAAGTATTTATGATACCTTTGGTGTAGGGCATTCTTCCACCTCCATTTCTGCGGCATTAGGCATGGCTGTAGCCGCCAATCTTTGGGGAGAGCATGAACGCTACCATATAGCCGTGATTGGCGATGCGTCTATTGCTAGTGGCATGGCATTGGAGGCATTAAATCATTTGGTTTGTACCAATGTAAATTTGCTTATTGTATTAAATGACAACAATATTGGAATTGATCCTTCTATTGGAGCACTCAAAAAGCATTTTAATACCTTAAAACAACAAAACTCCAACACGGATGTCAATTTTTTCAAGACCTTGGGGCTTTCCTATTCCGGCCCTATAGATGGACACGATATTAATGCGTTGCTATCAGCATTTAGGCGCATCAAAAAAAGCAAAGGCATCCAAGTGCTGCATGTGGTTACAACCAAGGGCAAGGGGTTGGCTCAGGCCGAAGCCGACCAAGTAAAATACCACGCTCCTGGAGCATTTGACTCCCAAACAGGAGATTTAATTGAACCATCAACGGCCGCATTGCCTCCCAAGTATCAAGAGGTTTTTGGAAAAACTATAGTGGAATTAGCCGAGCACAATAAGAGGATTGTAGGCATTACGCCTGCTATGCTCACGGGGAGTTCGCTCACGCTAATGCTCAAAAAATTTCCCGATAGAACCTTTGATGTGGGCATTGCCGAACAACATGCAGTGACGTTTGCAGCAGGCTTGGCGGCAGAGGGCATGATTCCTTTTTGTCATATCTATTCTACCTTTTTGCAACGCGCTTATGACCAAGTTATTCACGATGTTGCGCTACAAAATCTTCCTGTAATTTTTTGTTTGGATAGGGCTGGAATTGTTGGAGAAGATGGGCCAACACATCATGGCGTATTTGATATTGCTTATCTGCGTGCCATTCCGAATATGGTGCTTTTTGCTCCCCGAAATGAAATAGAACTAAGAAATATTATGTTTACCGTACAACAGCGTTTGGAGCAGCCTATAGCTATTCGTTATCCACGAGGAAGAGGCACTACAATAGCTTGGCAGGTGCCATTTGATACTATAGAGATTGGTACAGGCGTGTGTTTACAAGAAGGGGATGATATAGCAGTGCTTTCTATTGGCACTATTGCCCAAAATGTTACGCAAGCTATTGCTGAATTGCCAGATGTAGCGCATTATGATATGCGTTTTGTAAAGCCCTTGGACACCCAACTCTTGCATCATATTTTTGCCAAGCATTCTTATATTTATACCATAGAGGATGGTGTAAAAATGGGTGGATTTGGTTCGGCAATCCTTGAGTTTGCTGCTCAGAATAATTATAAAAACACCATTGAAGTATTAGGTATTGCAGATACCTTTGTAGAGCATGGTTCTATTGATGTACTACAAAAAATAAATGAGCTTGATAGTCTTAGCATCTACCGTAAATTAGTTCTCCATCAATAGTGTACTAACACACCATTCTGAAGTAGTCTTATCACTGCTCCTTAATCTATGTACCCCCTACGTAGGGCTGTTAAGTTCTAAATTTAGATTATAATTAATACTGCGAAATGTTAATCCCGAAGGGATGTTATTATTATAGAACATGTTTATGTATAGTTTTTGAACCCTGA
>CAYULH010000195.1:0-5137 GCA_964445645.1 uncultured Aureispira sp.
AAAAGTTTTAGCGGATGAAAAGGCTGTTTGCCCCTTAGAAGTCATCCAGCCCTAGCGTTTTTTTGCTTACTTTTTTTTGGCAATGCAAAAAAAGTAAGACCACTAAAGCCGAAGGCAAATCCTACTGTATTAACAATCAAAACTTTAAGTAGCCAAGAGTACTCATGCTAAAGTCACGATAGGTGATAAGAAACAATGAGTCACTCCACTTAAGGAATGACTCATTGTTATATCAATTGGTGTAGTAAATTAATACTTCGTGGATTAGTGCGCCGTTGGCTTATGAGCTCGCGTTGCTCGGTTTTTTACTTTTTTTACAAAAAAGCTAAAAAAGCATCTTGTATCTAGTTGATTATCAGTCTTTTATGACTTTGGTTTGTTTTCTACAATAAACTGATAATCAATTAGATACGATTTCCAACGAAGTAAGGGTAAATGAGAATACGCTTAATCATTCAAATCCCACTTATACTCATTAAAGCTCACTTTAGCTTTGTCCTTAATTTCTACATCCGAATATTTTTGGAAGTAAGCCACAATTTTATCCTTGCCCCCAAAATCATCGGCATACCAATTGAAAATTTGCGAAATTTTGATGGATTTGGCCGACAATTGATTCTCTGCGGCATTGTTGATAAAGGCTTTGGCTTGCTTGCTCAGGTAACGTTGTACATTGTCCTCTGTCCAAGCCTTGTTGAGCAATGGCGGGCAAGAAGATGCGGCACAGTTGACGGCAAAGTGTACCCGCCCATCTTTAAAACGCTTGAGCAGTTTTGTTTTTTCAATATCGTTCAAGGTCAATTTTTCGCCGCCAATATTAATGGTCTTGCGATCCCAAACCTTGCCCCCCTCTATATCCATAATGCTACTTACAGGATATTTGTCCAAGATAGTATTGATAGTAAAAGCATTGTACAAATTGATCCAGTAAGCCATTTGTTTATTCTTAGACCAATCGCTCTTAGGCGCATTCAATTGCAACAAGTTGATGTAATCTTCTAGCACCGCCTTGTCCTTCTTAAAGCTCTTGTAATTCACCTTGCCGCTGCTGCTTACATGCTTACGCAATAATGCGTCAAACTTGTCGTGGCTAAAGGGCGGAACGGCTGGTTTGGCATCAATGTTCTTGGTGACTGGGGCAGTGCTAGTGCTTGTAGTGCTGGTCGTTGTGGTAGGTGGTGCGGCTTTGGTGGTAGAAGTGGTGGTGGTGGGTGCTGGAGCCTCCTCTACATTTTCGGTTCTAGGGCGAGCCATATCTTTGATAACTTCTTCCGTTGGTTCGGGGGCAGCCTCGGTTGTACTTTCAGGTGGTGCAGCTTCTGTAGAAGCACTTTCGGTCATGGCTTCTTCTCCCTCAGGAGCAGCTGTGGCGGCGGTTTCCTCTGTGTTGGTATTGGCTACCGCTACGGCATTAGGAGCAGCAGAGGTTGCTTCTTGTTGTTCAGAACTGGTAGTAGTGGTGGTTGCTTCTGTTTCAGTAGTAGGACTATCGGCACAACTAATAGCCAGCAATACAACAAAAAAAGTACTTGATAATAATTTAAGCATAATAAGTAATGTTTTTTTAAGGGAGCAGTTTTCTTTAAGCAACTCCTCAATAGTGAATGGATTTGGTCTGGTAGGGCTAGAATGCTACTAGAACTGTGTCTTGGTTCTTGGTATTGTATGAAAATTACACAAAATTTACATCCGTACATCTAATCTAACCAAAATGCGCTCAATTTCAAGGCCAGATTTGGTTTTTCTCGTATTAAAGTTGTTTATAGGCTTAGTGAAGGTGGGTTTCAAGGAAGGTTTTTAGGGGTTCTAGGTAAGGGTGATTGAGGTTCCAGATGGTTGGGTCTTTGAATTTGTCATCACCTTTGTTTTTTAATCTACTCAAAAAAGAGTCTAAAACGCCTTTTTCACTGGCTAACTTAAATTTGACTCCTTTGATGTGTTTATTAACTTCTTCTAAGCATTGATTTTGAGCAATAAAACATTTCAAAGCTGCTTGATACTCGTCTAAAAGGATGTTCTGTAAGACCGTTTCTAAATCACCATCTAACTCGCCATTGGGAACTAAAAAATATTCAAATGGAACACTGGCCTGAATAGCCTCTACTTGTGTTTTTCTTACTTCAAATCCTCCATCATTGGTACTAGTATCTGCGTCTATAATCACCAAAACCTTAATACCATCTTCCAAGGCATATTGAATATCTTCTTGTATATCAGGTATATTTAGTGTGGTATATCCATCCAGCTTTATCAATTCAACAATTGTACTCTCTTTCGTAAACTTGTGAATTCGATCCATCGGGTTATCATCAGCAACAAAACCAAACACTTCTTGCAAATAGGTTCCAAAAAACACCAAATCATTATTGCCTTCCACATAAATTTTTACTTCCATCATAATCCTCCCCCTCTTATTTCATGCTCCAATCTATTGGCTAACTGTAGACCTTCGAAGTCATACACCTTAGCTCTTATTTTATCTTCCTTTCTCAATTTAAATGAAACCACTCTCGCCAAAGCTCGCTCTTCTTCTAGCTCCTCTGATTCCAAGGCTAATTGAAAATATTTGAGACACTCCTCATTATGCGTAGTGGCAAACAATTGCACATCATAAGCCTTGGCTGCTTGGATTAGGATTTTCCAGAATTGCACAAATTTGGTGTGGTGAATGCCGGTGTCTATTTCATCAATCATTAGGCGTTTGCCTTCGGCCTTTGCCAATTCACAGAGTATTCGAAAGAACTTAACTAAACCCTCACCATAGGTAAATAATGGCATAGGCATAGGCACTTCATACTCATATATATTAATTGCATTTTTACCTAACCGAACGTCCTTTATCGCTGGACTGAATAATCGTAATCGTTCTATAAATTCTTCACGAATTGCTTCATTAACATCAATTTCATCCGCAAAAAAATCAATTAAATCACTCTCATAACCTGTTCCAAAAGGTACAAATGGTACAAATTCAATTACAGATTCAGGAAATGTGTCAAGGCTGTAAAATTCGTTATCATTTACTTTATAGACGTAACTTTTTTCACCTGATTGAATTCTATGCAGTACTAAACTAGAAATACTATGTCTGTCTTTTTCTAAAGAAAAACTGCGTAAAGACAAACTGTAACTTTCTTTTTGATAACTAAGCTGGCAATTTACTGGCTCATTAACTAGGGCTTTATTAGAACATAAAGCTAAAACATTATCAAAATTCTCTAAATCATAACCTGTACTAGCCTCTCTAAGAAAAAATAAATGCTCTAAATTATTTATTGTTTGATGCACATCATCTTCCTCATCCAAAACCAAAGCCTCCAAAAAGCTAGTTTTCCCTGTATTATTATCCCCCACTACCAAATTAAACTGCCCTAGATTATCCACTTGCAGCCCTCTAAAGCGTTTAAAGTTGCCAATGTGTACACTAGTCAAATGTTTTTCTCTAGCCATATCATGTATTTAGTTTAAATGGTTGGTTAGGAAGTTCTTTAAAGGGTCTAAATAAGGGTGGTTGAGGTTCCAGATGGTTGGGTCTTTGAATCTGTTTTGGCCTTTGTTTTCCAGTCGGCTCATAAAGGTGTGCATCAATGCTTTATCAGCCGATTTGTCTGGTGATACCTTTAATTGCTTTCCTTCTATTCTTGTATTCACTTCTCTCAAACATTGGTCTTGCCCTCTCAAACAAGCTATAGCAGCTTGATACTCGTCTTCTACTATATTACTTAACAAAGTTTCTAGATAACCATTTGCTCCACCATTAGGAATAAGAAAATACTCAAAAGGAATAGTTGCCTGAATGGCCTCTACTTGCGGTTTGCGTACTCCAAAACCTCCGTCATTATAAATCGTATCAGCATCCAAAATTATCAAAGTTGTAATGCCTAATAAACGATTGTTTTGAAATTCTTTCTGATAATAAGCAGTATTGATTTTCCCCCAGCCCTTTGTAGCTACAAAACTTCCTAACACCTCTTCATTCTCAAAAGTATCTTTCTTGCCTTGATAATCAATTCTAAAACCAAAGACCGTTTCCAAGTAATTTTTCAAAAAAACAATCTCATTCTTACCCTCTACATAAATGCGTACTCTTTTTCTCATAGCCAATCTCCTCTTAATTCGTGATCCAATTCACTGGCAACCAGCAATTCTTCCCAGTCGTATACTCTTGGCACTACCCTATCATTATGATTAGAAAAACGCAACACTCGGCTGTGTGTTTGTTCTTCTTGCAATTCCTCCAATTTTAGGGCTTCTATATAATACTGCAAACACTCCTCATTATGCGTAGTCGCAAACAATTGCACATCATAAGCCTTGGCAGCTTGAATGAGGATTTTCCAGAATTGGACAAATTTGGTATGGTGAATGCCAGCATCTATTTCGTCTATCATTAGGCGTTTGCCTTCGGCTATAGACATGTAAGATAATATTCGGAAAAATTTTACGGCACCTTCCCCGTAGGTGTATAGTGGCTGCCCCAACTTCTTATCACTTTCATAAATATGAATTTCTCCTTTTCGTAATCTCAAATCTACCACCTTTGGAATAAACAGTTTTAACTGTTTTTTCATTTTTTCTAGTTGTTCTAAATCTTGCTCTATCTCGTCATCATAGACCTTTTCTAAGTCATTATCGTAACCTGCACCAAACGGCATGAAGTTGAGATAGGAAGAAGACTTTTTGAGTTTTATGGGATCACTATCTTTTAAATCTCTCTTTTTAAGTATAAAGTCTTTTATAACAGGTATTCTATGAACAATCTCTACTGTATGATAGAAACATTGCGAGCCCTCATATAAATGATTCACATAAATCTTAAAATCTTCCTTTGAATTTTGAGACTTGGCCATTTTTTTAACATGCAACTCTCTAGAATCCATGCCTCCTTTCTCTAGCAGTACTAAACTTTGATATTCAGCATAAGTAAAGTGTAATGATAAACCAGCATCTTCACTATTCTGGTCATCACCATAAATAGAGACAACCAAATCTTCGTCTGTTGTGTTTTCTCTTTCAACACTAGCTGACTTCCTTATCTCTAATAACTTAAGCAAGTTCTTAACATTCATTGAAGGCATACACTCCTCATCCAAAACCAAAGCCTCCAAAAAGCTAGTTTTCCCTGTATTATTATCCC
>CAYULH010000196.1:0-4826 GCA_964445645.1 uncultured Aureispira sp.
CACCTGCTCAGGCTGGTATGTATACTTGGTATGCTGATGTTTTGTTCAATGATGGCGAGACTATACAAATTAAGGGTGATGTTACGCTCTTGCGTTAAGGCATTATTCTTATAAAAATAAACCTAACAGGGCTGCTCCAATTGTTGGAGTGGCCTTGTTGCATTTTTGAAAGTTTGTTGTGTACACCTTTTTCATTAACTTAGGCCAATTAGAATTAATATACATTATCAAATAAATAAACAACTACCATGAATATTTCCAAATTTTTATGCTTGGTGGCACTCTTGGCTTTTTGCCGTGTAGGACTTGCCCAAAAGATTTACAAAGAATCAGGTTATGATCTAAAATTTACGTGGCGAGATTCCAGATTGTATAAAGGCTCAGGCTACAGTGAGGTGCTATCTGTACGTGACGATAGAATCTACAAAGGTTCGGGCTATGAAGTGCTGTATACGGTGCGTGATGAGAAAGTTTACAAGGGTTCGGGCTACGAGGTATTGTATACCATCAGAGATGAGAAGGTTTACAAGGGTTCTAGTTATGAGGTATTGTATACCATCAGAGACAATAGAATCTACAAAGGTTCTAGTTATGAGACGCTTTATACCATTAGAGATGGGCATTTGAGCAGAGCGGAATTGGCGGCCACCTTGCACGCTATTCGTTATGTTTATTAATTGTTTTGTTGGCTGTTGGGGGTGCGAAGTATTGCATCCCCCATCATTTCAATTTATACGTATACACCCGACTATCATTGGCCACCACTAGTAGAACATTATTGTATTGGATGTACAGAAAAAAGAAAAAATATAGCTTTTGAACTATTTTTTGCTGTATTTTTGTTGTTATGGTATATCTGCAATTTCAAACTCAACTAAATGATAGCATTAAGTGAATCTATAGGGAGATTTGTTGCCTTGGCAAATCTTGAAAAGAACATTGTTTCTCAAGCTTCGATTGAACAGGCTATTACAGATTTGATAGATTTAATAACTATTAGAATTCAAGAGCAATCCGTTGATCAGGTTGCTGATAGTTTATTAGAGAATGTTTTTAATTTGCGTTTTGAATTGATTGAATGGTTGGCTAAGAAGAACAAAGATCTTAATTTTTATATCCAATCTTTTAATCAGCATCTTGCCGTTAATCTACAGCTTGCACCTTACTCCATATTAGCGAATACAATTTCCTCGGTTCTGTTGTCTTATGAGCACATTATTGCTCCAAGATTTGAATCCATCTATAACTCTTTTGAAGATATTACTAGTGTGGTACAAAATGATAAACCAACTTATAGTATGTTCAAAATGCTTGCTTTGCATCCTTCACCTCAAATTCAATCTGTAAAAAACTGGATAGATTCCTCGCTACAATTGGAAATAGGGCTACTTGTCAGTGATTTAATTCTAGCCAATCAACTTCCATTGTCTAACAAAAGAATAGAAGAAGAGTTGGTTGAGTTTCTAAATAGAATTATCATAAGATTTGGAGCATACTCTATCTTCACAGGCTTTTGGGTGCCTAATATTGATGATACCTCCAACTTGACCAATAGTATGAAGATACTTTCGGCAACCTTAGAGTTGAACCATAAATCGTTCTATAAGACCTCAAAAGATGGCCTCTTTAATTTGATAAATAATTAGAGATGTACCCCATTCACTTGAGTAAAAAAGCTACAGAGGATATACCACGTTTAAAAAAGGAAAATGCAAAATTTCCAGCAAAACTTTGGGAGCTTATCCTTGATATTTTTGACGGTCCATTTGATGGAAAAGGTAAACCCGAGGCCCTAAAAGGTGATTTGAGTGGTTGGTGGTCACGCAGAATTACAGACAAACATCGTCTTGTTTATAGAATAGAAGACAATAATTTAGAAATTGCCTCTTGTTTTGGTCATTATGGCGACAAGTGAAAATATTACCTCCCCCCATCATTTCAATTTATACGTATACACCCGACTATCATTGGCCACCACTAAGGTATTGCTCTGTTCGTCAAACAAATCAACCACCTCAAAAGCAGAGGTGCCTGCGAGTGGAAAGCCCTTTTGCAATTCTCCCTTGGCATTGAGCAGGCCGATGCTGTTGGTGCTGGGTTCCCAATAGCCAATCAATTTTTTATCCACTGCTCTTAGGCTAACTTCGAAGATTTGGCGATTGGTGGCCTCTGGAATGGTGTAAATAGGCGTTTGGACCAATTTGTCCTTGCTCCTCCCCTTTTCATCGGTTTGTTTTTCATAATAATGAATCACCAATTGGTTGGCATCCATTCGGATATAATCCTTGCGGGCATCGCCAATCACATCCGCATAGAGAAACTGCACGTTCTTTTTGAGTTGGGGAACAGCCGCCAAATTAAAGCCCTTGCCCTTGCTATTGAGGACTTTGATTCTGCCATTGGTTTGCCCTGCCACTATTCTACCGATCGTAGGGTCAATGCCCCAAGCCGTAGGATTGCCCAATCGGGCATGTTTGAAATAAGGCGTAGCCGCCAGATTGTAGGCGTGGCAATGGCCAGCTTTGGTGAGGGCTATAAAATAGCTCTTGTCTTGATATTTCATGTATTGCATGGGCCACTCCACTCGCCCAGCCCCTTTGAGCGGTTGCCAACCCGACAAGGGTTTGCCTGTTTGTTCATAGCCATAAATTGCTCCATTCTTACAAGGAATAAAAAAGCGTGGCTCTTGGCCCTTGCCCACCGCCAACACCCCGCTTGATGCCCGATGAATAAGCGGAATAGTCATAAGGGTTTGGCCTTCTTTGTTAATAATGTAAATGGCCGAATCGGTGCTAAAGGCGTATTGTATTTCATTGTTATTATAATAATTGACCTCAAAAATGGAGGAATTGATGCGTCTGTTGGTCTTTTTGTGGGCCGGCCATTGGTTTTCGCCATTCTTATCCAACAAATACAATTGGTGCCGCTCATCTTGGACCAGCACGTAATAATTGCCATCGTGCGAGCGTAGGGCTTGTGGCGCAATGGCTGCCTTGCTATTGAGGTCGGCTTGCCATGCTGCTGTGGCTTTTACTTTCTTTTGTTCGGTCACTTGGTTGTAGCTGGCCGAAAGGGTGGTGAGGAAATGGCTGTTTTGCCCATGCAGTTTGATGCCGATTGGATAGATGTTCTTAAAGCCTTTCCAAGTGATTTGCAAATAGTCCAACAAGCTGTTGCGCCCCAAATATTGTATAAATTTGTTGGTATTGGGGGTATTGATAAGCAGGTAAATATTGGATTGTTCGCTGCTCTGCTTCAAGAAAGCCTTGTATTCGGGCAATTCTAGCAGCAGCATTCTGGTATTGTACGCTTTGATCCAGCCCTCTAGGGTGGTTTTGGAATTGGCAAACACAATATATTCTCCAATAATGGTAAAATACGGTGCTTGCAGGGGGTTGATGATTTTGCCAAACAGGGGTGCTAAAACATCATTGGCCGGCAAGTGGGTGATTTCAAAATTCTGATAGCCATAACGTTTGACAGGGCCTATTTTTTGGGCATATTTATCGAGCAATTTCCAAGTGAGGCTGGTGTCCTTGCTGTGAACAAACACCAATTTGTCCTTCTCAAATACATTTTGTTCATCGGTAGGATCTTCATAAAACAAAGCGGCATCTTGCCCCAACCAAGGCTGAATGTATGCTTCAAAGTTGGGATGTTCTACTGTATTATAATCTTCATAAAAAGCATCAAAATCATTCCAACCGAGATACAACAAAGCCCCCAAATTGCTGGGAAACAGCTCTATCATTCTGCTCTTTTGAGGAGATTTTTGCTGGGCCAGTGCTTGCAAAAAGGCATTGTCTGGTTCGGGATGCAACAGCCCTCTTAGATTAAAATCTTGGGGCAAAAATTGAGCATCCAAACGCATCCAATTGCCCACCTGTCGCAAGGCCAGTGTTGCGCTTGGATTGGGCGTTGTGACCACATTGGTCAAGGAAGGAAAAGCCTTGAAATTAAAATAGATGTTCCAAGTAGGTTTTTCTTTGGCACCAGCCACCACCTCCTGAAAAGTTTCATTTCGATACACACTGCCCTCTATGTTATCCAATTGTTCAATGCTAGACTCCACCAAAACCGTGGTTCCACTCATCAATACCAATCCCTTGAACTGTGTAAAGGTCAATTCCTCTTGGTTGTGCAACGACAAGGTGTACACGCTGCGATCTCTATAGGTGCTTTTTTGGATGTGCTTGGGGCGAATAAGGTCTATAAATACCTCTAACTGAAATTGATTGGATGGCATTTGTAGCACATACAACCAGTCGGCAGCTTGGTTGCTAATAACTTGCACGCCACTCACAATAGCAGTTTGGTTGAGCAATGCTTGGTATTGTTGCTCTATGGCAAACAAGGAATCTAACAACTGTATGCCTCTTTGCCATTTGTCTAGAATGGATAATTGCAAGAGTGCGGTGCTGTAATTGGCTGTGGTTAGGTTGGGTGGCAGTCGCTTGCCCAAAGGTGTTTCGAGCAGTAGTGCGGTATTCTCCGAAAAAGCCTCAAAGGGATGCACCTCCAATATAGGGCTTCTAAACCAAGCATTTTGGTGCCCAATAGTTATAAAGGTATAACTAACTACCATCCATAGCGCCAACCGTTTCCAGTAACGAGCAAAAAAAGGCTTGATTAGATAGCGTCCTGTATTCCTAAAAAAATTAACAATCATGTTGTAATGTAATAGTACTCGGTAAGTTTTCTTTCTGTATTTTGCAATCACAACCCTAATCGCAGGGCTGTTAAGTTCTGGAAAAATGGCTCCGAATGCTGCTGAAAAAATCCCGAAGGGACGATTTAATAATTGATACAGTGTATCAATTGTTAAA
>CAYULH010000197.1:0-4789 GCA_964445645.1 uncultured Aureispira sp.
GAGAAAAAATCTCTCATTTTTTAGTGTACGGTTACTTTTTTGCACCTACTTAAAATGTACGCTTAAACTAAATTTGTAGTAACATGAGTTCAAAAGAATTAAAATTATCAATAACTCAAATCATTGAGCAAATCAATGATCGTACTGTATTAGAAGCATACTACGAAATATTAAAAAATCTCCTGAAGGTTCAAAGAGCTCAAATTGTTGGGTATGATTCTGATGGTGAGTCAATTACCAGAGAAGATTTAGAGCAGAAAGTAGTAGCAGCTAAGAAAAGAATAGAATCTGGGCAATCAATAAGTAATGAAGAGCTAAAAAACGATTTTAAAAACTGGTAAATGGATCAAGAATTTGATATATGCTGGGATGTCAAAGCAGGTAAACAATTAAAGAAAATTTACAAGTACATAAAGAAGAACTACTCGGAAAATACGGCCAAGAAAGTTAGAAAAGCTATAATGGATAAAATTGATGGCTTAAGAATAAATCCAGAAAGATCCCCCCCCGAACCGCTCCTTTCACATCAAAAAGAAAACTTTAGATACATTCAGGTAAGTTCGTACAAGATTATTTATCAGTTTGCTCATCCAGAAGTTAGGGTTTTGTACATTCATAATCTCTATCAAAATCCTGAAAAAATAGTCACTTATTTTAAATAAAAAGCTTAGAGTGGATAACAGAATGTAGACTATACTCATAAATTTAGTGGAATAACTAATTAATACTTACCAACATGCCTAATACCATACCAACATTACACCTTGAAAAAGTAATTCAAGACCACTCGCAAGATATGACTGGAAAAGTCGTTGCGATTACAGGAACTACTACAGGTACAGGTTTTTTCTGTGCCAGAGAAGTCGCTAAAAAAGGGGCTACCGTGCTTCTATTAAACAGAGCTAGTAAACGAGCTGAAACATCCTTGGAACAATTACAAAAAGACGTTCCAGCCGGCAAATTTGAGTCTATTGTTTGTGATCTCCAAGATTTTGCAAGTGTACGACAAGCTATCCAAACCATCAAATCTAAGTATGAAGTGCTGGATGTATTGGTGAATAATGCTGGTGTAATGGGCCTAAAGGATAATCCAACAGTAGATGGTTATGATGTCCAAATGCAAACCAATGTCATCTCTCATTTTTTGCTGACCAAGGATTTGTTCCCATTATTAAAAAAGAGCGAGCAGGCAAGAATTGTCAACCACAGCTCTATGGCTCGTTTGGGGCCTCCACTAGAAGCCCAATATTTTGAAGCCAAAGGAGGAGATTTGGGTGGAGATGGCACAGAAGAACAAAACAAAAGTTTCAAAGGCCCTAGATGGTGGCGTTACCACCAAACCAAACTAGCGAATGCAGCCTTTACTTATGGCTTGAAAAAGAAATTGGAAGCTGCCAATATTAGCCACATTTTGCCTTTGTTGGCGCATCCCGGCCTTGCAAAAACCAACCTGCAAGTCACCACGGTCAAAGATGGCGGTATGGATGGCGATAGTGGTTTTATGGATCAAGCGCAAAGTGCCGAAGATGGGGCTACTGGAATCATTCGGGCTGCCATGGACTCCACTGCCGAGTCGGGCAATTTTTATGGCCCAACTGCAGGCTGGAAGGGCTTTCCTGATTTGCTCACGCCCGAAGAATCTTTGTATGATGATTCTAATATCAACATTAATTGGGAAGGCTGTGAAAAAGCAGTAGGAACGTTTTTCATTGAATAAATATTAATTAGGGAGCGTGCTTATGCTCGCTCCTCAAATACCTAAACCAATGAAATATTTACTTTTTGTAAGCCTATTACTAGGCTGTTGCTCTATAAGCAAGGCACAGACCTTTCAGTTTCAAATGTTCTTTGAGGATGCCATAGGCCATACGGATACCTTGACCATTGGTTATGATGCCAATGGAACAGTATTAATTGACTCCTCTTTTGGGGAGGTGAATATTCTTGGCCAGCCACTCGACTCTGCATTTGATGTCAGAATTTCGGATGCCTTTTTTAACAATGGCGTTGCTACCTTTCAGACCAAAAAACAAATATTGCCCAACTCTTGTACGAGTTGGTCCTTTCCTGTGGTTGCCATTGATATTAAGAGTGCCCATTGGCCCGTTACAGCAACTTGGGACAGCTCCCTTTTTAATGCAGGCTGTAGAGCAGGCAGTGTATTTACCAGTTTTAATCCCGGTGGTTGGTGGGATGTGGTGGGTTTTCCGAGTGATTTGTACAGAGCCGAATTGGCAGCCATGAACCAAGTGACGTTTACCTCCAATTATAACGCCTCATTGGGTTATGACGACAATTATGCTTATGTTAATGCAAGCAATGACACGCTGCCTGTTTTTTGGATGAGTTTTGGCGATTCCTCCTTGCTTGCGCTGGATATTAAAAAATTAACAACCGGTATTCAAGCCTATCCCAACCCTGTCAAAGACCTCTTGTATATAGATATTGAGCCACATTTGGTTCAAGCAATTACTATTATTGATATAATGGGCAGGCGGCAAGCAATTGGTTTCAACAATGGATATATTGACCTGAGTGATTTTGATACTGGATGTTATTGGATAATGCTTGTTGGAGCAGAGCGCAAAACACAGCTATTAAAAATCATAAAAGAATAACTCGTGGCAAGCAATAATGCCTCCTTATGCTGCTAAAACTTAAAAGCAAGCTGATGTTCAAAGCAATCATTGAAGAGATTTACCAACAAGTCAAAACCATAGACGACAAAGGCACCTTAGCTTCGTATATTCCTGAGTTATCCAATGTAGACCCCGCCCATTTTGGCATTCACCTCTCCACCATTGACCAATTGAGCGTTGGTGTAGGCGATTACAACACCAAATTCTCCATACAGAGTATAGCCAAAGTCCTCTCCCTAAGCTTGGCTTATCGCATCTGTGGCGAAAAAATGTGGGAACGCCTCAACGTGGAACCCTCTGGAACCGCCTTCAATTCTTTGGTCCAATTGGAAGCAGACAATGGCATTCCCCGAAATCCATTCATCAATGCTGGAGCTATGGTAATTTCGGACATTCTCCTCAGCCATCTCAACAACCCCAAAGAAGATTTCTTGGCTTTTGTAAGAGGCACCTGTGCCAATGCCAGCATCAATTATTCGGCAAAAATCGCCCAATCAGAAAAAACAATAGGTTTCCGAAACATTGCCTTGTGCAACTTCCTCAAATCCTTTGGCAACATCCACAATGATCCTACAGAAGTACTCGATTTTTACTTTGATTTGTGCTCTATCGAAATGACTTGCAAAGAGCTGTCAGAGGTCTTCCTTTTTCTAGCCAACAATGGCCGTAGTGTCTTTGATAACACCACCATCCTCAATAGCAAACAGTCCAAACGTATCAATGCCCTCATGCAAACCTGTGGCTTTTATGATGAATCGGGCGAGTTTGCTTTTCGGGTGGGCCTGCCCGGTAAGAGTGGTGTGGGCGGTGGCATCATTGCCATCCACCCCAATCAATATGCCATTGCTGTCTGGAGCCCCAAGCTGAATACCAAAGGGAATTCGTATAGAGGGGTGCGCTTTTTGGAGGCGTTTACAACACAGACGGAGTCTTCTATTTTTTGAGGGGAGTGGTGTTTTAGGGATTAGTTGGAATTGGGTAGTGTTTTTTGAGGGTGCTTTTTTTGTTTTGGGGCAGGGTATTATGTTTTTTATTTTTAATTGTTATTTTGGGGTTGGGTATTACTTTAGATTAGCTGGTTATACACCATATTGTTGTATAACTGCTGGTTGGGTTATTTATACGTAATTTTTTTTAAATAGATGCGTTAATATTTTGGAACGGAACAAGTGACTACGCAAAACGCACACCTACAGTTGCACCGACCGAAAGTATGCACTAGTTTTACTCAACAGCACATATACTTAACGTTAGCGGCAAGTAAAAAAAATGAAAATACAAATCGTACCATATAACCAAATAGAGAATCAAACCTTCATCAATGATGAATTTTTGATTACAAATGACTTGTTTGATGCAATTGAATGTCAAGAGGGAAAAAGTACATTTTCTTTTTTAAATTGCCGATTCAATAAATTAACAATAAAGAATACTTCAAATATTGATTTCAAAGACGTTCTAATTTCGTTTTCGTATTGTCAAATTCAAGAAATTGAAATATCAGAAATTGAATCAAAGAATGTTGGCATTCATTGTCATGGCTGTATAATTGAAGGAAGAATAAAAAATGGCAACTTAAAATCAGTTGTATTGAATAACTGTTTTACTCCAAGTCTATTTTTGCTAAATCAAAATAATGTTAATATTTCATACACAGAAGAAAATGTATTTGTGAAGAGTTGGAAAAGAGTAATTGAAGGCATGGATATTAAATCTATAAAAGACCTTTTGGCTATCAAACAAAACATCAATATCTATCATTCAAAAAATATACGATTCAGTTTTAATCATAATCGAACAGGAAAAACTGGAATTTACAGAGACAAGTATAGCCAAATAGATGAATGGAAAATTCGATATTACCTCACAGAAGAGCAAAAGAAAAGTTTAATAATTAATGTTAGTGTGGACTTCTCTAATCAACAAGATGAACTACTCAAGATAGAAAATTGCATGCTAAATGCGTTGTCTCTAACAGGAAATGCAAACGGAAAAATATCAATCGAAAACTCGTCAATAAATAATTTATTTATTCGAGATTTTAGCTCAGAGTCAGACACTTTGCTATATAATATTCATCCTGTCTTAAATGAATCTAAATTGGAAGTCCATAAATCAAACATGGACAATACATGGTTTGACAACATCGA
>CAYULH010000198.1:0-4755 GCA_964445645.1 uncultured Aureispira sp.
TTTTCACCTGTAGTATTAACAATACTATTTATTTTTTGAAGAATTGCTTATAAAATAGCATAGCTTTTGCATTTCATTGATATACAACGTAGATCAACAACAAATTACTATAGATTATGAGAACCGTATTTTTTCTACTTTTTTCTTGTGTGCTAATACCCCTAACATGGGCCAATGATGAAGGCATTGTTTTTTTTGAGGGTACGCTGGCCGAGGCGCAAGAAAAAGCAGCCCAAGAGCGTAAGTTGATTTTTATGGATGCTTACACCTCGTGGTGTGGTCCCTGCAAACAGATGTCACGCAATGTATTTACCGATGCTGAGGTGGGTACTTTTTTTAACAAGCATTTTATCAATATCAAAGTAGATATGGAAAAAGGGGAAGGGCCACGCTTGGCAGGACGCTATCGGGTCAATTCTTATCCTACCCTACTCTTTTTGGACGAAAAAGGGGAAGTGGTACACGCCGCCAAGGGCAGTCGTCCTACCGACCAGTTTTTGGGCTTGGGCAAAACGGCTTTGCGTAAGAATGACAAGTCAGACGAATATGCCAAACAGTATGAAGAAGGCGATCGTTCGCCCGAGTTGTTGCGGGCTTATGCTTATGCCTTGCTCAATGGTGGCCAGCCCTCTACCAAAATTGCCAATGAATATGTGCGAAAGGTAAAAGATTTTGATAATGAGGAGGGAACTGATTTTTTGTATGATTTTGCCAATGATGCTGATTCCAAAATCTTTGATTTGTTCCTAGAGCACCAAGCAGCAATTCTAAAAGCTAAGGGCAAGGAAGCTTATTACACCAAAGTACACGATGCTTGTGATGCGGTTATTCAAAAAGCCATTCAATTTGATACGGAATCGCTGGTGGGGATTGCCAAAAGCAAAATGAAAGCTGCTTATCCTAGTTTTTATAAAGAGTATTGTTTGTTGGCCGATATTAATTATGCCGCCGGTAAGGATGATATGGAGGCGTATACCAATGCGGTGGATAAGTACTTGAAGAAGTATGGCAAAAATAAAAAAGACATCCTGCATAAATATGCCCAAGCAGTGGGCAAACGTGTTAATGACAAAAAATCCCTAGAAAAAGCCTTAAAATGGGTCGATCAAGCCCTTGAGTGGAAAGAAATTGCCGTTTATTGGCAAACTAAAGGGGGGATTTTGCGTAAGCTGGGCAGAGAGGAAGAAGCTCAAAAAGCATTTGAGAAAGCGCGGGGGCTTGGAGATACTCCTCCTTGGCAGGGGAAGTAATGTGGTATGGGCGTGTGCTGTGCGGGCGTATGGGTATGGGCGTATAGCAATACGCCCGTACATACGCCCCTACTACCAATCACGCATTTTTTCGCTGATGTTCCAGCGCAGGCCCAATGAAAACAACCACGTGGTGTTGTCTAATGCGTCTATGGTGGTGTCTTCTCGGCGGAAAAGCACCTGTGCATCCAAGGCCAAATTGTGGCGAATTTGATATTCCCAACGCAATTGCGCCATGAGCAGCTGTGTGGTTACGCCCTGTCCAATTACATTGCCCAATTCTCGGGAGCGGCTCAAATAACTGATGCTGGGATTGCTCCCCCAATTGCTGCCCAAGCTATCTCTTCCATAATAGGCATAATTAATTTGCCCTCTCAAAAACATCCCCGGTGCCAGTTGGTACGTTGCAATACCAATCAATTCATGAAAATTGGCCCCTAATGGATGCGCCAAAGCCTGATTGTAATGGGTATAATTGGCCGTACTATCTCTAAAGCTGTAAGTGTATGGACGTGCCATGTTGTACTCCACTTGCAAGTCTAGTTGGTCAATTTTAAAGGCATTAACATACTTCAATCCTGCCTGAAAGGCAAATTTATTGCCCCACCAGCTTCCGCCCAAACGCACCAAATCGCCTACCGATAATTCATCCAATAGAAATTGTCCATAAAAAGAAAAACGTTGCAAGAAGTTCCACTTCCAGCTCAATCCCAATACAATATTATCAGGGCTTCCTACGGCTTGCTCTACCGAACGGTACAAAATCAGTGGATTGAGATATTGTAAATCAAATTGCCCGCCTCGACTAAAAATGGCACTTTCAAACAAACCGATATTAAGATTCTTGAGGATATTGATACTCAAATAATGAGCGGCCATGTATTTTTTGGGGAGTGCCAAATCAAAGGCGCGCTGTGTCTCTCCATAATTTTGGGTCAGTTCTGCAAAAATATTCTGATAATGAATCTTCCAAATTCTAGTATTAATTTTCAGATAGAGGTAATTGGTAGAATTATCCGACAAAAAAAGCGAACGATGCCCATCTCCTATAAAGTTTTGGCCATGCCCTAGTTGTACCCCAATATGATCTTGGAGCAAATCTACGGCAATATACCCCTCTGCCATCAGGTAATCTACGCCCGAAGTATCTTCTCCCGGCTGCAAACTGCTGTCAAATTGCTTAAAAAAGCCTGCTCCCGGTACCGCATAGTCTCGGGTAGTACGATCGCCTACATAAGTCGGGAAATCTGCTTGTGTATCTATTACATCGGTATAAAAAAACACTTTGCCTAGAATATTGCCTCGAATGCTGGCTCCTCTGCGATTGAGAAAAGTCAGACGGGTCTGACCATTGTACTGCTCTACGCTCCCCTTGAGGTGTATAATGGGATTGACATTGACATAGAATTTGGGTGTTCTGGCCTCCAAGAAATGAGCTGGTGTTCTGTAAAAATGACGCAAGAAGGAACGCTCTCCTTTGGGGTACAAAAATTTGGCAAAGGGGCGTTTACTCTTAATGGTACTATCTATATCATTATAATCATAACTAACATAATTGTATTGCCATTGTCTGCGTGCATTTTTTTCCCAATAATCCATCAGAAAAGTTGTCTTCTGATAGCTGACAACATCTTTTCTCAACAAAGGTTGGATGGCACTATGTACCCCCTTAAAATCACCTGCTTGTACCTCCAGACGCTGGTGCAAATAATGATTGACATCATTGAGGGGCGTGGTGAGGGAGCTTTGGGCAAATGTCATAAGATGGGACAGGGAAGCCACCAATAAGAAAAGTTTTTTCATGACAGTTATTTTTGTAATTGGTAACAGGTATTCATGCAAACTACACCAAACGTTTGACAGTAGTGGCGGCACAAAAGCCTTTTTCCGCATCCAAATTGGACAATAAGTTGAGGCCACAGGTTTTTCCAACTTCAATGCTCCCCAAACTATCTTCCATGCCCAAGGCTTTTGCTCCATTCAAGGTGGCCCATTCTAGCAAGGTTTCAAAAGGCACATAGGATTGATATTTGGCAATGGTTTTTAATTCTTCCAAAATGGATAATTGCCAGTTGGAGGTCAAGCTGTCTGTTCCTACGGTTACACGAGCATTATTATCCAAAAAAGCCTGATAATTGGGCAAGCGATTTTCTATGTATAAATTGGCATTGGGGCAAGTGGCCCAATACACCTCGTCACTCCATTGTTGTGCTGCCTGAATGTCCTCGCTAGTGGTCAAAGTATTGTGTACAAATAAGGTTCTTTGATTGGGGTCTAAATGCTGGAGTGCATAATGAATAGAAGATTGCCCCGTGGCTTCTACGTGATCGAGCGACAAACCAAAACCTTGATAAAAAGGCAAGAAGGCTCCTTCTTTGGTTAAGAATAATTCATTTTCAGGCACGGTTTCCTGATTGTGAATGCTCACCGTGCATTGTTGGGCTTGATTGGCGGCATTAATTTTATGGAATAAGCTCGGTGAAACCGAATAGGGCGCATGAGGTACACAGCTTTTTTGGTCGCCCTCTGCCAATTCTAATCCATCATATACCCCCTTATAATTGGCAAACTCTGCTTCTGTATTTTGCTCCTGCAAAAAATCAAACATTTCTACAAAGGTGTAATACCTCAAGGAAGAACGTGATTTCTGGGCAAAGGTATCTGGCACATTAGAAATATCTCCTACAGCTACAATACCGCCCTCATACATTTCTTGATCGGCCGCCTCAATGGCTGCTTGTATCGTCGCCTCATCGGCATTTCTCTTTTGAACAACACTAGTGATAAAAGGAATCAAGGTGGTGCCTGTATCTACTTTGCCTTTCATGTGCGACAACTCCAAGTGGCAATGCGTATTAATGAATCCTGGAATAATACTTCCTTGATGATATTCTAATTCTTCTTCTGAATGTTCTGTCTTGGTAGAAATTGCTACGATTTTCCCATGTTCATCTACGGTAACTACGCCATTCTGTATGGGAGCTTGATTGACGGGATAAACCCAATCGGCTGTTATTTTACGCATGATAATGGTGCTTATTAATAGGATAATATCAAAATTTTGTACAAGGTAGGATTTTCTCAACTAACCGTTCTAATAGGCACAAAAAAAAATCTAGCAGCTTTCCCGAACTGCTAGATTTTTTTCCTTGTTAAAACTTTAATTTTTTCAGTAGTAAGAGTTTCCCTGAACATGTTTTGAGGCTTCCCGACCTTTATGTTCCAATTACTGCTGTTTCAATTTCTTTTGGTTTTGGAAGTTGGACTTGAAAAGCTTCCCGACTCTTCAAGTCCTTAATCACCCCAATTAAAACCCAAATTTATTATCGTGTTGTTGAATTTTACTTCCCAATAAAAGTCAACGTTAATATCTTACTTGTTAAGTTACTTTATTATAGTCCAATAAAGTGCCAAAAATCATTTTGTTGTTAATCATAATTTTATACATTTCAACAAAACTCTTTGTTTTCATTTTGAAATCCCATCTTCGTTTTGATTCCATTCT
>CAYULH010000199.1:0-4575 GCA_964445645.1 uncultured Aureispira sp.
TAAAGGCATCTTATAGGCATTATTACTACTATAATACCATCCCTTCGGGATTTTTTCAACAGCATTCGGAGCCATTTGCTAGAACTTAACAGCCCTACCCTTCGGGATTTAAAGGCATTTTATAGGCATTATTACTACTATAATATCACCCCTTCGGGGTTTTTCCAGCAGCATTCATAATAGTTTTTTTAGAACTTAACAGCCCTGCCTCTAGGGTTTTTGCAGGGTGAACCCAAAGGTAGAACCCACATCTACACGGCTTCTGGCCGTGATGGTTTGGTTGTGGGCTTCTAGAATGTGTTTGACAATCGCCAAGCCCAGCCCTGTGCCGCCCTCTGCTCTTGAGCGGCCTTTATCTACCCGATAAAAGCGTTCAAATAGGCGAGGCAAGTGTTTTTGGTCAATACCTTTGCCATCATCGGAGATTTCGACCAGCACCGTATCGGCAAGATTGTGAAAATCGACCGTGGTGTGGCCGCCCTCTTTGCCGTACTTGATGGAATTGCTAATCAAATTGACCAATACACGGCGAATGCTTTCTACATCTGCTTTGACTTGCAATGCCTTTTGATTGGGGTTTTTGATGGATAGGGTGATATTGACTTTGGAGGCTTTTAGTTCGCTATCATCCAAGACATCTTGAACCAGTTGGCAGATGTTAAATTCTACCAAGTCTAGGTTCAATTTTTTGGCTTCAATTTTAGAAATATAGCCCAAATCGGCTACAATAGCCGCCATGCGCTCCGTGTTTTCGGCAGCTCGTGTTAGGTATTTATAATTAATATCAGGATCCTCCAATCCACCATCCAGCAGGGTGTGCAAGTAGCCTTGAATATTAAAAATAGGGGTTTTGAGTTCGTGCGAAACATTGCCCATAACCTCTCTGCGGTAAATTTCCATACTTTTTAAGCTAGAAATTTCCTTGGTCCAGCTTTTGGCCCACTGCATCACTTCTTGTTCTACTTCGTCCAGCATGTGTTTTTTCATATCAATACTAACCACACTATTGGTAGTAGGCGATTGCATGTTGTAGATGGTTTTGTAGATAAGATCAACTTTTCGGTAAATAAAATCGTGCATAGCTCGATACACAGCTGTGTAACTTACCATTGCAATCAATATGGTAATAATTAAAAACAGCAACCAAGATAAGCTTTGGGGGTAAATAATTTTGACCAATAAAAGAATGGAAAAAAGTATGGCTGTGATATTAAAAGCAGTGATTCTGACGAGTTGTTCTGGACTTGGATTTTTGCTAGAAAAAAAAAGCATGGTATTTATATTTAATACTTCATCTGTAGGCTATACCGTTGGTTATAATATAGAGGATTCACCTTTGTAGGATTACAAAAGATAGGAAATAATATGGTAAGTAGTCTACTAATTCCTAAAACTCAAACTTATAACCAATGCCTTTAATGGTTTTGATGTAGCCATCACCTACTTTTTCTCTAATTTTTCGGATGTGTACATCAATGGTTCTATTGCCTACAATAACATTGCTACCCCAAATTTTATTAAAAATCTCTTCTCTTGTAAATACCTTTCCGGGTTTAGAAGCCAACAAACAAAGGAGTTCAAATTCTTTTTTGGCTAGAGAGATTTTATCCTCTTGCCCTTTGCGTTGTACTATAAATTGCTCTTTGTTGATGTGCAAATCCGCTATATCAATGATGTTTTTGTCATTGGTAGGATTTTGTTTGTGAAAACGACGAAGCAGGGCACTGATACGGCTAATTAATACTCTTGGGCGAATAGGTTTGTTGATGTAATCATCGCCACCCACTTCAAAACCAACAATTTGCGAATAATCCTCGCTTCTAGCTGTCAGAAAAGCAATAATAGTGTTTTCAAATTCGGGCAATGCACGCAATTCCTTGCAGACCTCTACACCATCCATTTCAGGCATCATAATATCCAACAAAATCAGATGCGGTTGGACACGTTTGGCTGTCTCTAGCGCTTCTAATCCATTGGTAGCTTGATGCACGTCAAATCCTTCTTTTTTTAGATTGTAACAAACAAATTCTAAAATATCGGGCTCATCATCTGCTATTAATAACTTGTAATCGCTTGGATTCATAATTGTATTGAATTAGAGAATAAAGGAATGCTGTGTGCAAAAAAACTCCACAAAGGTGGCTGCTTTTTTTACCTCAAAAGTTAAACAATAGTACAACCTTTTGTTCAACAAAAATAAACCTTACCATCATAAAGTTGGGGTAGGCTATATTAAGTTATTGTTAGGAATAGGCATTGTTTAAATGAAAATAAAAAGGTGCAAGCAGATAGGATGGTTGTTTAGAAAAAACATAATTTGCTACCTACTGTTATTTTTGTAGTACTTGGTGGGGATATAGCAACCCATCAGCAAGGTTTTAAAAAATTATAGCATTATGATACAGATTCAACAATATCAACATATTTTACAAAAAACAACCGAGCATAAGGCACTATTGGTAGCTGTTTCTAAAACCAAACCCAAGGAAGCCATACAGGAATTGTACAATTTAGGCCAACGGGCATTTGGTGAGAACAAAGTGCAGGAATTGGTAGAGAAGCAAGAAGCTTTACCCAAGGATATTCAGTGGCATTTGATTGGGAGTTTGCAGCGCAATAAGGTGAAGTATATAGCCCCTTTTGTACACCTCATTCACTCTATTGATAGCCTAAAATTGCTAAAAGAAATCAACAAACGTGCCGCCAATGAAGGGCGGGTGATAGATGGTTTATTGCAATTTCATATTGCTCAGGAATCGACCAAATTTGGCTTGAGCATAGAGGAAGCTTGTGCCTTGCTCGAAAGTGAAGCCTATCAAGCCATGAAAAACGTTCGTTTGGTGGGGGTGATGGGCATGGCTACCTTTACCAACAATACCCAGCAGGTGCAGCAAGAGTTTGAACAATTGCATCAGTATTTTGAGCAGCTCAAGCATAGCTATTTTGCCGAACAAGCCTCCTTCAAAGAATTGTCTATGGGCATGTCGGGCGATTATGAATTGGCATTAGAAGCAGGAAGCACTATGGTACGAGTAGGTTCCTTGTTGTTTGGCGCACGTTAAAAACTATTGGCAATGCAACACCGTTTGTACACATGGCCGGAGTTTCTGGAAGGAGAGGGGATCATCCTCAATGCTTTGTTTGAAATGGGGCTGCCTTGCTTGCACCTGAGAAAGCCACAGGCTACTTTGGCGGCTTGTGAGCAGTTGTTAGAACAAATAGACCAAAGCTATCACGGGCGTATTGTGGTACACCAGCATTGGGAACTGACAAGCTTATTTGAATTGGGGGGCATACACTGGACAGAGCGCAGCAGAGCATCGGCAACAGCATTGGAGTTTGCACAAGCTATAAAGGTACAGCAGGAGCGAGGATTGCAAGTAGGTACTTCCATACACCACCCCAAACAACTGGATACATTGCCTGTATCTTTAGATTATGTAACCGTGAGTCCTATTTTTGAGAGCATTTCTAAACCCAATTACCAAGCTCGTTACTACTGGGAAGATCGGGGGCATTATCCGTTTTTGTTGGTGGCTTTGGGGGGGATTGAACCGTCTAATATAGCTTTGGTGCAAGAGCGAGGTTTTAGAAGCGCAGCATTGCTAGGAGCTATATGGAAGCCGCAAACGGCTGTTTTACAAAATTATCAACAATTATGTCAAATAATACAACAGCTTTGAGGCCCTATGTATTGAGTATAGCAGGGTTTGACCCCAGTGGAGGGGCTGGATTGGTGGCCGATGCCAAAGCCATGGAGGCGCAGGGGGTGTATGGCTTAACAGTAGCAACAGCCATTACGGTACAGCATGAGTCTGTTTTTGAGCAAGTAGAGTGGTTGGATAGTACACTGATTATTAATCAAATAAAAATACTATTGAAGCAATATCCCATTCATTTTTGTAAAATTGGGCTGATTGAGAATTGGGATTTGTTGCGGTTGGTGGTTAGTACATTGAGAAGTTTGCAGCCTGCTATTTTTATAGTGGTTGATCCAATTTTTAGAGCGAGTGCAGGCTTTGATTTTGAGCATACCACCTCTTCGGAGGCTTTAAAAACATGGTTGCCCAGCATCAATTTACTAACCCCCAATGCACAGGAATTGGCGCAGATGGATGCCTCGGGCAACGATTTATTGGCTATTGCCCAAGCATTGGCACAGCATACAGCTTTATTGTACAAAGGGGGGCACAATAAAGTGCAAAAAGGCGTGGATATATTGTTGTATGAAGGAACAAGTTATGAATTGAAACCAACACACTTGTCTGCTTATGACAAACATGGCTCGGGTTGTGTTTTGTCTGCTTGTATTGTTGCTCATTTGGCACAGGGCAAAACCTTGCTAGAAGCTTGTCGGGCGGCCAAACATTACATTACGGCATTTTTAGATTCCAATGCTGGTTTATTGGGTTATCATTATGATAATAATTGTTAGTGTATAAGCATAAGATTTACTTATATTTACAACAACACCAGCTCCCCTTGTCCCCACAGCAAGCATCGGGGCTTTTTCCAAACACAACAAATAACCACACCGTAATTCATGTACAAATTACTACAGGGGACACTATGCCT
>CAYULH010000200.1:0-4536 GCA_964445645.1 uncultured Aureispira sp.
TTACAAGAGCACAAAACAGCCAACGAAGCTGCCTTCGTAACACTAACTTATCAGAACAAATATTTACCAAAAAACAATGGAACTCCGACCTTAAAAAAAGAAGATCTTCAAAAGTATTTCAAACGTGTTCGAAAAAGAACTGCAGCAAAATTCAGGTATTACGCTGTCGGAGAATACGGAGAAAAATACAACCGTCCTCACTACCATATAATAGCCTTCAATGTAAAACCGGAAATATTAGTGGATTCTTGGCAATCCCCATCAGGCGAATTAATTGGAAAAGTTACCGTCGATCCTGTAACCCAAGGCACAATTCACTACTGTACCAAATACATTACTGGTAATAAATATTATGGGTATAAAAAGAAGATAAAACCGTTTGCACTAATGTCTAAAGGATTGGGTAAAAACTACATAGATGAAAATGCCGAATACCATCGTCGCAAAATGAATTCAGAAGTAACCTATAAAGGTGGAAGAAAACAGATAATGCCCCGGTATTATCGGCAAAAAATCTATTCAGATGAAGAGAGAGAAGAGATAGGCAAAAGGAACCTACAAAAAGCCATGGAAGGAATTACCAAGGCAAACTATGAAACCGAAATGTTAAAAAGAAAGTACGTAAGAATAATGGCTAAAAGGTCAGCCAAATCAAACGACCTATAATTTAAAAATCAATTGAAATGTTTAACAATGTAATTGCAAAGCGCCCGCCAAGGGCAAAATTCAACCTTTCACATGAAAAAAAATTGACATGTGAATTTGCGGACCTGGTTCCAATTTTAATCCAAGAAACAGTACCAGGAGACAAGTTCTATTTGGATACTGAAACAATGATCCGCACCGCTCCAATGATCTCACCTATCATGCACCGGATTGACGCATTTGTACATTTTTTCTTTGTTCCTTACCGCATTGTATGGGATCAATGGGAGGATTTTATAACAGGTCAGGAGGAAATCACTGTACCTTACAAAAGTGTCCAGTTAGAAAGATTTGAAGAAGGAAGTCTATGGGATTATTTTGGAATGCCTACACATGTACAGGAGGAAACAGGTTCCAAAACAGTAAACACATTAAATTTCCGTGCTTATTGCAAAATTTGGAATGAGTTTTATCGGGATCAGGATTTGCAGGATGAAATTGACATATCCGACGATAACAACATACCAAACTCCCCTCTTAAAAGAGCATGGGAAAAGGACTACTTCACAAGCGCCCGCCCATGGGCACAAAAAGGTGATGAAGCAACCTTACCAATACAGCACAATGTAGAATACTACGATGGTCCTGCTATGAAATATATTTCCTCCGGAGAGATTGCAAGCTCCCAAGCTGTTAACACTAATGTACTGGGTCAACTTTCAACACAAACCTCTGGCGGTTCTGCCATGCGTCTTGAAAACATTGAAGATATTGAGGCTTCAATTTCAATCAATGAGTTAAGAGAAGCAACCGCAATTCAACGGTGGTTAGAAAAAAACGCAAGAGCTGGTAACAGGTACATAGAAACAATTCTTGCCCACTTCGGGATCATGTCAGATGATGCACGTTTACAGCGTCCGGAATATCTTGGTGGCGGTCGTTCTCCAGTTCAGATTTCAGATGTAGTTAACACAATGGGCTACGATTCAAACGAGGCAAACGCACTACCCCAAGGTAATTTGTCAGGCTACTCACTAAGCTACGGAAAAACTAATAAAGCTACTTGTTACGCAAAAGAGCACGGTGTAATTATTGGACTTCTTTCTGTTCTACCCCGCACATCTTATTTCAAAGGCTTTCCCCGGGAATATCAAAGGCGAGTTAAGTTTGATTACTACTGGCCGGAATTCGCAAACCTTGGTGAACAGGAAATACTAAACCAAGAAATATTTCTTACCAACGAACTTGGCACAAATGAAGGAACCTTCGGGTATCAATCACGCTATGCCGAATATCGTTATCAGCCATCTACAGTTCACGGACAATTTAAAAGCACTATGAAACACTGGCACCTTGCCCGGGATTTCGCAAGCCTTCCATCATTAAACGCAAACTTCATTCAATCAACACCCTCGGATCGTGTCTTCGCTGTCGATGAACCTCATTACTTGTGGGTATCCGCTTACAACAAAGTTCTGGCTAAACGTCCGATGCCGAAATACAACACCCCAAGACTTTAACATATACAAATAAAGTCGATACTAAACACACTTAAAAAGCTGTAAAACAATTAATTAAGAACGTATTTAAAACTTAACAATATGTCTGGAACCACCTCATACAAATGTAATGTGCATATGTTAAAAAGTGGTAGAGGGTCGAGGAACCGGGCGAAACGGAAAAACAGCCGATCCCCGCCAAAGGTGTAATCTATTAAGCCCTCATAATTCTGTTCGGGTAAAAAAAACCCTGTCAAACAAATACGTGAGCGCAGCGAACACCTATTAAATGTTGATTTTGCTGCCTTTTTCAAAATCAACTAAAAATAAATATGTGAGCGCAGCGAACACCTTTTCTAATAACTAAAACAGTACTTAAAATGAAACGTAAACCATTAAATAGTAGATTATTCGATCCTGCAGAAGCAAAACAGGAAATTAATACAGAACCTTCTGAAACAATTCAGGGCATGGCTATGACCATTCCGGATATTGTAAAAAAGTATAATAGTGGGCAACGTGTAAACGTTGCCAAGCTTGGCAATTGGACTGACGAAGAAGAAGAAGATTTTACAATAACTGATCAGATGGATCACAATGATCTTACTGATATTGAAATGATCGAAAACAGGCTTGCAGAACTCGAAGAAGCAATACAAGCCAAAAAGAAGGCTTCTAAGCCTTCCAAACCCGAAAACAACCCCGAGGATAAGGGAGTGAAAAACGACGAATTAAACGACGAAAAAACGACCGAAAAATAGGGATTTGAGGGTTAGAATAGCACCATAACCCTTGTTATATGGTGCTAATTGACACCCCGGAAGGGGTTCAATAAAATAAATCATTAAATATCAGTAACTTATAAAAATAAACAATATGACGTGTACACAATGTAAAAAAGAATTCGATGAACTCATTATGGAGGGGTATTTCGAAATGCCTCAAAAAACTGACCGGAAAGGAAAAATGTTTTACATTTATCCTGATCATCCGGTGTGTCTTGGGTGCGAAAAAGAAGTCAGGAAAGAATTCGACTACCCAAAAGGATCAGTGTCTCGACTGACCATATTAAAACAATTGTCTATCTTTGATGACGTAAAACAGGAGGTGTAAATGAACCCACTACTTGCAGCTGGTGTAACTGCGGGCGCAAACCTGATTCAATCAGGTATAAACACTTGGGCGACAATGAGAGAAGGCAAAAAAAGCCGGGATCACTCAATGGAAATGGCAAAATACCAATATCAAAAAGATTTGGAAATGTGGAACCGCCAAAATGCCTACAATACACCTGCCGAACAAATGAAACGCTACAAAGATGCGGGTTTAAACCCGCATCTGATCTACTCCCAAGGAAGCCCCGGAAATGCTTCCGAAATGCCTCGATTTTCAAAACCTCATTCAAGGTTTCCTTACAAGCCTATTGAATTTGATCTTAACAACATGTTTCAAAATTACTTCACGGCAGCTAAAAATGCTGCTGAGGTTGAAAACATCCAACAGGCTACGGAAAATGCAAAAATTGATGAGCAAATGAAACGAATTAATGCCGAAATGCTTGGCTATGATCTTGACTTTAAACCCGAACAAATTCAGCATCAGCGAGAAATTTACAAGCTCGAGGAAGCAAAAAGAAGTCAAGAGCTCGAAAAGATTGCCAATGAAATCGGGATATCGAGAGAACAACTAAACTGGCTTATGCAAAAAAATGCCGAAATGAAAGAGCACGGTGTGAACATTGAAAAAGATTCACTACTGCAAAGGAAGTTATTCCAAACTCTGGACGACTTCGTAAGCGGAAAAACCGAAATCTCAACGGATCAGGCAATAGCTATAGCCGGACTTCTCCTATGGTTTACTCCTGTCGGTAAACTTGGAAAGGTAGGCGGATTATTAAAGAAAATGCCAAAAGGAGTTTTAAAAAAGATTCCAAAAGTTAAAACGGCACCTAAAACAACCCGCCCAAATGCACAAACCCGCCAAAATTATCTTGATAAAGTGGCGGAGAAAGTCAGGAATAGTTTAAAAAACATGAAAACTAAGGACTAATGAGAAGAAGAAGAAGAAGGCGTGGCAAATCACGCTACAGCAAAGCCAAAAGGCTCGCATATGTTGCCTTGTCTCGTGGTGGCATAAGGTTATAAAATAATGCTTATATTATTGGTTCGAGTCCTGTTCTGACTCGAACCAATATAAACTAAAAATGTTATGGCATGCTTATATCCAATAAATATAAAGGTCGTAAAAGATGGTGTATACAAAGGACGGGCAAATGTTCCCTGTGGACGTTGTGCCGGTTGTCTAATGGCAAGGCGAAACGAATGGACATTCCGGATATTACAAGAGCACAAAACAGCCAACGAAGCTGCCTTCGTAACACTAACTTATCAGA
>CAYULH010000201.1:0-4360 GCA_964445645.1 uncultured Aureispira sp.
AAGTGCAGTATTGGGAGTATTTTAAAACTTACCTAACTCAATTAAATGTTCCTTTGGAGGCGGTAAATTACAGCTTGATATTGGAGTATACAAGCCACTTGCAAAGCAAGGGCTTGAAGCCCATTAGCGTAAACAAGTACTTGGTAGCAGTGGAACAGATTATTGAAGGCTTGGCCTTGCTGCCTAGCAATCCAGTACGAGGATTTCGGGTAAAACGAGGGGCGGAGAATGCCCTAAATGAGCCGATAAAGATACAGGATTTGGAGGGAGTTTTGAACGCTTGGCCGAGCAAAAAAGTGAGGGATGTACGGGCAAAAGTTGTGTTAAGTTTGCTGCATTATCAAGCTTTGGGAGCTGGTGATTTGGCCGCCTTGGAGCTCTCGCATGTAGATTTAGAACGAGCGATTTTAAGCGTTCCGAGCGTTGGAAAAAGCAACAGCCGAGAATTGTTATTACAAGCGAATCAAATAAAGTTGCTGGATAGCTATATCAATGTTGTTCGGCCTGAATTATTGGTGTACGAAACGGATAAATTACTGGTTACAGGTGGAAGTTCCAGAAGCTTGCGAGGCTTGTTTAAGAGCATTTTAGACAAGGTCAAAAAGCAGTTGCCAGCCTTGCAGAATTTGGAGCATTGGCGGAGTAGTGTTATTGTTCATTGGTTGCAGCATCAACCGCTCTTGGAGGTTCAAGAAATGTTAGGGCATCGCTTTGCGAGCAGCACAGAACGCTATCAATTGCAGGCGGTTCAGAGTTTGCAAGAGGCGTTGGAAAAATATCATCCATTGGCCTGATATAGATTTTTATTTTCAATTGAAAAATAAAAAGAATGAATAGAACTTATTATCTTGTAGCTGTGGAGAGAGCTAGGAGTTTTTAAAAGTTCATTGAAAGGTTAGTTTGTGTTTTTGCTTGATTGGTTGAGACTTGTACTAGAGTAATACCCTTATATGGCTCTAGTAGAATTGGAATGAAGACTTTCCAAAACAATTGGGAAAATTACTTGGAAATCGTTGAAATTCCTGAAAATATGGCTGTTGGTGTTGTTTCTTATGCGCTGGAAGCGGCCAAGGGAGACAGGGGGAATAAGGTGTTTGAGTTGAGTAATCATTTGGGGAATGTATTGGCTACTGTTTCAGATAAGAAGCTTGGGCGTGTTTTGGACTCTACAAGTTTTGTTGCTGCTTATTATGATGGGCAGGTTCGTAGTGCTCAGGATTATTATGCTTTTGGGTGGAATATACCTAGTCGGAAGTTTAATACTGGGAGTTATCGACATGGGTTTAATGGGAAGGAGAATGATAATGACTTTGGAGAGCAGTTGATACAGGATTATGGATTTAGGATTTATAATCCAAGTATTGGAAAGTTCCTTTCTGTTGATCCACTTGCTCCTGATTATCCATCTTGGACACCATACGCATTTGCAATGAATCGAGTTATAGATGGTATTGATTTAGATGGTCTAGAGTGGGACTCTTATCTTAATCAATTAGGAGGTATGTCTGATGCTCAGTTAAGAGAAGGGCTTTCTAATGGAGAGGGAGGCGAAAATCCAATTCAGGCTAGACCTAGAACTGCTTTTCACAAGGGATTTAGTTGGATGATTGATAATACTCTTGTGCCAGCAATTAGTGTAATGGGTGATATTGCACAAATTCCAAGTGATGCTGTTGAATCTGCTACAAGTCGGGCTATGGAAGGTGCTGGCTGGGAGTTTGGTAAAAGGCATTCTTTTGAAGGGCCTATTCAATATGAGCAAGACATATTTTATTCTACGTATAATGAATGGCGAATACTTGGTGATGCTATTCCAAAAGCAGTAGGCGAGGCGACAGGGATAATGATTGATATAGCTGTTACAAGAAAAGGTTCACCTAGTGTGAATGAGCATTTGAAAAGTGCTGTTAATCAATGGGCTAGAAGTCATAAGTTATTAAAAACATTGCCTAAAAGTAGCAAATTTAATACAGCTACAATTGCCTATGATAAAGTTTCTAGAAAAGCATTCTTTGGAAGAAATGGTGGTATAAAAATATCTAATTCAGACATTCATCCAGTATTAAAAGAAAAGCTACCAAATGAAAGTTTAGAATTGTGGAAAGTTGATAATTGTGCGGAATGTGATGCTATAAACCAAGCATTACACAATGGAGCGAAATGGGAGAATTTAAAAATGCATACGATTGGTGTAAAAAAAGATGGAGGCACATTTGTAAAACCTAAATGTAAAAATTGTCAAAAGACATTTGACGATATTGAATTAATAGAATAATTGTTATAGTCAAACAATGAACAATTTAGAGTTAATTTCAGTACGAGGAAGAGTAGCTATAGGTATACAATCTTTATTAAATGCTATAGAATGTTATGATTATTATTATGAAGATTGGAATTATTTAATAGAGCAACTATCTAAGTATACTATTACAAAACAATTAGATGAATGGCATGAAATTACAGCAGAATATATACCAAGCACCTTGAACAAAATGGACACTTATATTGAAAGTGAGTTTGATTTTTTGTCAGAAAATAATTTTTGGGAATTAAAGGAAAATTACAAAAAATCAAATGACATTTGTTTGAAAATTGTAGATTCTATATTTGAAGTAGGAACTATAAATTTATATGGCAGTTTGGTAGATAATGGAAAACAAAGCCTAGATGAATTAGTTGATATTATTTCACTTCTTGGGAAGAATAAAATTAGAACACCTAATATTGAAAAATATTTAATTTATTCATTTGCAGAATGTGACGGATGGGGTATTCCTTTTAAATTTAAAAAGGAAAGCGGTGTTCCTCCTCAGAAGTAGCCGGTCCATAGCCGTGCCAGTAGTTGGAAAAACTACCACTTGCTAGTCGCTGCGTTCTGTCATGGCTTTGGGTGCTACATGTTCGTTGTCACGGCGGTTCCCGTCCTTATATCCTTGCAAGTATTCAGGTTACAAGCACTTCACCGCCCTAGTATGCGTCCCTGCGAGGAGCCGCCCAGCTGCGGCCAGATTTTTATTTCAATTGAAAAATAAAGGTGGTTTGGCCTTGCCTAAAAAAGCCCCTAGTTGCAAAAAGCAATTAGGGGTTTTTCAGGTTGTTAGCCCATCGCCCAAGGTTGGGCTTTCCTGTGCTATACTGGTCGCTCCATACGCTATCGGTCCGCCGGCCACAAGGGCACTTTGGTCTCTCTTTTTATAGTCGCTGGTTGCGCCTAGTTTTCTTTTTGATTGGTTGGATGGTTGAATAGGGCTGGGGTTTATTTTTATTTCGCTATGCTCCATAAAAATAAACCTTCAAACCTTGCCACTTCCTCGCTAAAACGCGAGCAACTGCCAAGATTTGAAGGCAAAAAATCATAGAATGATAATATCTTTAAGTTATACTTTGTAACTTTCTCTTGGTAATGACGGCATCAAGAAAAAATTTAATCATTTCTTTGTCTTGGTCACTTAAATTCTCTATTTCAGAAAAAAGAACTAATAACTCTTTATCATTGATAGTATCAATTGCTTGTTCTGTTGAAGAGCCATTCATCAGAAAGTCTATTGTAGTATCTAAGGCAGTTGCAATTTTCTGAAGGACTTGTGAAGATGGTTTAGCTTTCTGTTTTTCGTATCTCCCTACTTGAACATATGTAATTCCTACTTGATTGGCTAAGTCTGTTTGTGTCCAACCCTTCTTAGATCTAAGTTCTTTTATGCGTTCTCCAACATTCATAATAAAGCCTTTTATTCTTACTATTTCTCTAAATGTATGCTTTTGTACTGGTTTTATGAACTTTTTTGATGCTTCTAAGTATTTAATCTTTCTTTTTGTTTTTATTGTTTAATAATGATTAGTATCATTGTAATACTCAAAAGTATTATTTTATTACTAGTTAAAATCAAACAAATGGAATTAAAAGACTGGATAAACCTAGAATTACCTGTGAGCGTAATTCTAACAGCCAAAAACAGAGAATACAACGAGCTGCAGAGCAAAGGAAAATTGAATGTAGTAGAGTTGATAATGCACATTGAAAAAGTAGACGCTTACACAGCGGCAGAACGCTGTTTGGCGGTGTTGGAGGAGCTCGGGGAGCGATACCCCAAATACAAAGATATGTACAGGCGATTAGATGATTTGAAAAATACCCTTCGGCCGGCCTTGCCTTGGAAGATGGAGCAAATGTATAGGCGTTTGGAGAAGAAACTGAACAGGCTTGAAAAAGAGGTGTTTTTGTTTCGGGAATTGGTGGAATGGGAGCATTATTATACGAGTGAAAGTACTTTGAAACGCTGGCTCAAGAAGCTTCAAAACTGGGGATATATAGCCTTGGTAAAGAAAGATAAACTAACAGGGTATCAATATAAGCTGCGGT
>CAYULH010000202.1:0-4115 GCA_964445645.1 uncultured Aureispira sp.
GTTCTTAAAACCACTGTGTAAAAACTAGAAAATTTAGAACTTAACAGCCCTGCCCTAATCGGCCACACAACGGCAAGCGTGCCCCGAAAGTTCGCTGTAATAGGTTCGAGTAATGCCTTGTTCTTGGCTTTTTAATACCCTCACCCAAACGCCGCCACTGGTATCGGAGCGTGTCGCTGTCCAAAAACTCGCTTGCTTGCCCAAGTTAAAATAAGGGCCATAACTTGGATTGTACTCACCTGCTGGCAAGGCCGTAAATTGATAATCATTGGTATTGGTTTCGCCTTCCCAAGTATTCTGATCTTTGAGCTGTTGGCCTTGATTGGTGCCTCGTTGGTAGATTTGTTCCACTTCTGCAATGCCCATGCCGAGTGTTTTTTCTAGTGTTTTCCACTCTTCATCGGTGGGCAAGTGCCAACCAGCAGGGCAAGCTTTTTGGGCCGCTTCATAGGTGTAAAGCAAGCCGTATTGCTCTCGGCTGGTATTGGGGTTGTTGGGGTTTTCAAAGCCTCCTTCTTGTTGGAATCGCATATTCTGCAACAACCATTCTTGTGTGCCAATAACAGCCGTACAATACGTTTGGCCATCTCTAGCATCGGTAATTCCATCGGTACACAGCACTACAGGGTTCTCTTCGGCACAACTCTGCAAGATCAATAGACTGCCCAAGAGCAAGGCTGTAAGCCATTTTGACTGGAATTTTGGTTTTTTTTTTGCGAGTGGATTATCATCTTCAAGATGATTATCCACTCGCCCAAAAACTCGACGATACAGCATCAATTCTTCAGCATCATTGGGTAAGTGCATGTATTCTATAAATTGAAGTCCTAGTTTTTCCAATAATTTTTGAGAAGCCGTGTTGTTTTTTATGGTAATGCCCTGCACCATGGGCAAATTCCATTGCTGCTCGGCCAATTGCATCAATTTTTGGGCGCTTTCAAAGGCATAGCCCATGCGTTCATAGGCTGGCAACAAGGCAAAACCAATATCTACGCCCTCCAATCCCTCTCGATCATACAAGCCACAAGTTCCTACTTTTTTTCCATCTTCTATTCTTACCAAAGTAAAATTTCCAAAACCAAGCCGTTCTACTTGTGGCAACATGCGTTCTTGGATGTATTTTTTGGCATCCTCCATAGTTTGCACCTGTCGATTACCTATGTTTTGAATCCACTTGGGCGAATTGAGCAATTCTAAAATAAAAGCAGCATCTTCCTCTGATGTAGGGCGCAGCTCTAGTCGAGCAGTTTTTATAATTGGTGTATATTTCATTTGCTGATAATTTTAAATCCCCTAAAGATATTGTTTTTAGTAGGCACTTCAAAAAATGACACAATGTCATTAATTGGCACAAAACTAATAAAAAACAAAAAATGTGACGTTCTAAAAACCAATGGTATAGTAATTGAGTTACTAATAATGAGGTTTAGTTATATTTTCATCACCCATTAACTTTTTGATTATGTCAAACAAAAACAATTCTTTGTTCCCCAAAAAATCTAATGTATTTAACAATAGTTTGATCCCCAATCCTTTAAAAAACAATTTAATCAATAAACCTAAGACTACTCGCGCTGCAACTATCAAAGAAACGGACAAGGAGTATTTGGTAGAAGTGCCTGCCCCCAATATGCAAAAAGAGGATTTTCAAATCCAACTCAGCAATGATGTATTAACCATCAAAGGGGAGACTTCACAGGCTTCTCAGAATAAAGATGCTAATAATCGCACTAATATGTCCTTCAATTATCAATCCTTTCAAAAATCTTTTAAGGTGGATGAGTCTATTGTAGATCAAGATAACATCGAAGTTACGTATACCGATGGTGTTTTGAACATTGTTCTTCCTAAAAATGAGGATAATATTCAGGCTTTTTAGCGTTTGTGGGGAGAAGAGGCTGTATGCGATACATTCCTACTCCCCGCAAATTCTAAAATAGTTTGATAATTTTTGTTATAATGTACTAATTCTTATTAGTCAACTACACCTTTTGCAAATGCATGGGTGTTTTTTTATATTGAATTGGTATACTAGAAGATTCTTTGGCGTTTTTAGCAAATAAAAAATATGGACGATAAAATCAACGAGGTATTAATTGAGATGGCCACTCAATTGGACTTAAAAAGAGAGGAGTTATTAAACCTTAATAAAATTGATGTTGAAAATTGTGACCAAGAGGATAAATCATTGTACGACAGGTTGTTTATCAACAACAAAAAAATAGACGGCATGATTGATTCTTTGCACAAAGTCATACAAAAAGAATCGCCTCTGAACAAAACACTGTATTCGTTTGAGCATGAAAATGGACTCTCTATAGCCAACAAAACCGTTCCTTTTGGCACCATTATGATTATCTACGAATCCAGACCTGATGTGACTGTTGAGGCGACTGCTACAGCTCTAAAATCGGGCAATAAAATCCTACTAAAAGGCGGCAAGGAAGCCAAGAACAGCAATCTATTCTTACATAAATGCTGGTTACAAGCCTTATCCAAAGTGGGGTTTGTGGAAGATTGGATTCGCTATCTGAATATGGACCGGGTGGCCTTGCAGCAATATTTGAAAGCACCAGACACGAATATTGATTTAATAGTGCCCCGAGGTGGCAGCAAATTGATTGAGTATGTCAAGAGTGTGGCACAGTGTCCTGTTTTGGTAAGTGGCCGAGGCAATAATTTTTGTTATGTGGCAGAATCGGCCAATCTTGATATGGCTCTGGATGTTATTGTACAATCCAAAATATCCAAAATATCGGCTTGCAATGCCTTGGACAAAGTTTTGATTGATGAAAAAGTTGCCGAAGGTTTTGTGCAGGCACTAAAAAGCAAGTTATTGGCAGAGCAAGTAGAAATTGTGACCGCTCCAACAGAGGACATCTGGGAGGAAGAGTTTTTGGACAAAAAAATAGTGTTGGCAACGGTGCTCGACTTACAAACAGGCATTGCAATGATAAACCAATACTCGGGTGGGCATTCTGCTACTATCATTAGCGAGCAGGAGGCCGAGGTCGATCAATTTATGCAAGAGGTAGATTGTGCAGCCGTATACCACAATGCTTCTACTCGATTTACAGATGGCTACCAGTTTGGATTGGGGGCAGAAATGGCTATTAGTACGGAAAAATTACATCATCGGGGACCGTTGGGATTGGAGGAATTGGTCACCAATAAATGGTACATAAAAGGCAATGGGCAAACAAGATAAACCGAAGTTATTGTTAAAAATTGGAACGGCTACCCTGACCAAGGGAAAGGATAAAATATCCAGAGCCAAATTGGAAGGCATAGCCATTCAGATTGTGCAATTAAGAACAAAATTTGATATTATTTTGGTTTGTTCGGGGGCTATTGCGGCTGCCAAACAATTTATCAAACTCGAAAAAATAGGCGGCAGCGATCTAAACGAAAAACAGGCATTGGCTTCCATTGGGCAACCTTTTTTGATGCGGTTAATACACGATTCTTTCCGAGATTATGAAATCCCGGTAGGCCAATGTTTGCTGTCCTATACCGATTTTGTCCACCAACATTCCAAACAAAACATTACCAATACCATCAATATTCTGCTGGAGAATGGCATTTTGCCCGTTATTAATGAAAATGACACCACCTCCACCGACGAAATCCAGTTTGGGGATAATGATAAGCTCTCTGCGCTTACGGCTGCTTTATTAAAAGTTGATTTGCTGGTGTTGGCCACCAATACTTATGGGGTGTATGATAATAACAAAAACACCATTGAGGTAATTGACAACATCAAGGCGGTGCATCCTTTTGTGAAGAGTAGCTTTTCGGATCAGGGAACTGGGGGCATGCAATCCAAATTGGAAGCGGCTCAGATTGCCCAATCCAATCATATAGAATCTTGGATTGTAAATGGCCATGAAGATTCTTTTCTTTTGAATGCTTTTGGTGCTTCTTCCAAATTTAGCAAAATAATCGCTGCCCCCAACACGCAGGGCTGTTAAGTTCTGGAAAACACCTCCGAATATTGTTGAAAAAATCCCGAAGGGCAATCTTACTAATTGATACAGTGTATCAATTAATAAGATTGTTATAGTAATAATGCCTATAAAATGCCTTTAAATCCCGAAGGGATGTCATTATCACCT
>CAYULH010000203.1:0-4003 GCA_964445645.1 uncultured Aureispira sp.
TTTTTTTCTTGCTAATATAACTTTTTTTTAGAACTTAACAGCCCTGCCCTTCGGGATTTAAAGGCATCTCATAGGCATTATTACTAGAATAATGACATCCCTTCGGGATTTTTTCAACAATATTCGGAGGTATTTTCCAGAACTTAACAGCCCTGCCTTTCAGGGTTCAAAAATACGCTTTGTTTACAAAGCTACAATCATTTCATCCCTTCGGGATTCGTCTTTTGGAGCGTTGACAATTAGAACTTAACAACCCTGCCCGAAGGGATGTCATTATTGTAGTAATAATGCCTATAAAATGCCTTTAAATCCCGAAGGGATGTCATTATCACCTTGTAGGGGTAATAATATCACCCTTTCAGGGCAATTTAACAATTGATACACTGTATCAATCATTAAATCGTCCCTTCGGGATTCACAAACTTAGCGTTAACTATATTTAGAATTGAACAGCCATGCCCTACAGGTGATATTGTGCGTGATACTGCTCCAAATTGTGCAGCAATCTGTCTCTAGCCATTGTTTTGAGTCGAGGCAAATCCTCCATAGTCATACCTTTGGTTGGAATAGGTGCTTCCCATATACAATGCACACTACCAGGTGTACCCAAGAAAGGCTGTTTGGGGGTGGATATTTTGTCCGAGCCACAAATGGTTAGCGTTACAATAGGGCGTTGTGTAGCGATAGCCAAACGAAAAGCCCCATCATAAAAATCTTGCAGCAGCTCATTGGTTTTGTTGCGTGTACCTTCGGCATAAATATGAATTGAATGCCCTGCATCCAAATGCGCTTGCATGCCCTCAAACGTAGCATGGCGGCTTTCCTTGCTCTTGCGATCCACATAGACGTGCATGTTTCTGGCCAAATAGCCCACAATAGGCACTTTGTCTACTTCTTTTTTGGCCAAAAAGGAAAAAGGCACAGGCGCACTAGCCATACAAACAGGAATATCTATTACCGATAAATGATTGCTGACCAACACATAAGGCCCATCTTCTGTGGGTACTTGTTCCCTCCCTTCTGCGGTCAAACGCACCAACATGGCCGCCAACAAACTCTTGCCCCACCACTTGGTAACGACATAAGCGGCATATCGAGCCTTGTCCTTAGGCCAAAAATTAAAAATAACAACATAACACATCAAGGCAAATACTCCGATACCCAAGGTGGCCAAACAGCACCAAGCAAACCAAATGCGCTGCAACAACAACACAAAAGCTTTGATAGGCACAGGAAGAGATTCTGTATTAAAAGTTTGCATGGTTTATAATTTTACAAAAGTTCCAAGCGTTGCTAAATAAGACAAGGTACTTTTTGAGGGTTATTTTACAGATTGACAATCAGTAACATTGCAGGACAGGAAGACAAACTTACTACTTTTAAAGGAGCTGTTACAACTCTCAAGTCCTAAAAATTTATCTAAATGAACTATCAAAACAACATTCTTCTAACATTGGTTTCAAATTAAGGTTTTGTTTTTCAGGCATTTATAATCTCTTGGCTCTGCTATTTTATTATGGATAATAATTTCTCAATATTTGTAACTTATTGTTAGAGTTGCATTAAGAAATAGTGGTAATTTATTTTTTGGTGGCTCAACTTGTACGCTATGGCCTATTTATTCTTACTCCTTGGATTTTTCCTTAGCCCTCATTTAGTGGCACAACCTACCGCCGCTGCCCCCATCAAACGCACCCTCAAAGTCCGAAAGAAAACAAAAATTGTTCCTTTTGAGTATGCGCTTTCTATGCCTGCTACCGCTACTTCTTGCGACTGCCCCGAGGGTACTTCTTCTGCCATTTTAGCCAAATTAGGCTGCCAACATCCCGATACTGCTGCTATTTGCAAGGTGGTGGTAACACAATTTGATGTGGCAATTTTGGCTCCTCGGCAAGCCCCCGTTATCATCAAAAATGTAAAAGGAAGTTTTTTGACCAACTATATTCAAGAAACACTACAACATCCCAATTACCAAGAAGCTTTTGTTTCTTATTCCAATATTGAAGGGCTTACCAGTGATGGCAAAGCAGTTGTAGTTCCTTCATTTGGAAGCACGGCCACCCAGCAACGCGCCCAACGGCTCTATCGCTCAGTCTACAGCTTTTTGCCTACTATAGATAGCACACACACCACTATACGTTCCTTTGAGTTGTTGGCCTATGATACTTATGGCCGTATGATTTTTAAACAAAGCTATGATAAAGATGGATTTGATATAAATGCCATACGTCCCGATGCAGCCCGTTATGTATTCAAACAAATCAAAGCCCAACACAAAAGTGGTTTCTACGTAGAAGTAAGACCTGTAGCTTATGAAAGTTTGGATATACCTGTTTTAGATTTACTTTCCACAACAAATTAGCCTACCCCTTAGCATTTATTCTTTTTTTGACAAAAAAGCAACAAACAGCATAACTTATTGATAAACAACATCTTAAAAAAGATAAAAAAATTTTCTGTTTTTTTGTACTTTTTTATTTCACTTCCAAAGTAGGGGCAATTTTATTTTCCCCCATCTTATTAGTGAAGTTCTAGCTATTTTATGCGTTTTATGCTAATCAATTTTCCCAATTGATATATTGTTTAAAGTGACTGATCATCAGTAAATAGGGAAATACGAATTGCAACACAGATAGTAGGATTCTATTCAAAACTTCCTATTTTTGTGGCACTCTAAAAACATAGCTTGAACAACTACCATGAACTATCGTATTTACACAGCAAAAAGCCTTGGAGCTACAGCCAGTAAAAATTATCAATAAGGTTGCTCAACCTATTCATTTTTAGGAGCAATTTGTCATTAAAATTTATCAAAAATGTTGAAGTACAAAGCTGATTTAAAGACCCTATTGTGGATGTCTATCACTACAAGTTTATTTGTAATCTTGTGGACAAATTGGAGTGCTTGGGAAGCAAACAAATTATTATTTACAGGTCTTTACATTGGACTATTGTTCATGTCTGTTACGGTGTCGGTTATTGCCCACAATATCATGCACGTATCCATGTTCAAATTTGAACCCCTCAATCGTCTAATGGAGTATTGGGTCATCATGTTTTATGGTACGCCCGTGTTTGGTTGGATTCCGACACACAATCGCAATCACCACCGCCACAACAACAAGGAGCCTGATTACACCAAAACCTATCGTTACACCGAGAAGAACAGATTGTGGGTATTGCTCACCTATCCCTTTGTTAGCAATTATTTCCAAAGTATTGCGCTCAAAGACTTCTTGAAAGAGCGTTTTCAGAAAAATCGCCGTGAGTTTTGGTATTATATTTCTCAGATTGTATTGGTGCTTGGTTGGGGTGGTACTTTCTTGTACCTCAATCCTATTGCAGCCTTAGTATTGGTTATTATACCACACAATGTTTCTTTGTATACGGTAGTGGTTTTCAACTTTGTACAACATGTACATGCTGATGAAGAATCAGAATACAACCATTCTCGCAACATTACAGGCTCTCATCCTTTCTCTCTAAACTGGTTCTTGTTTAATAATGGCTACCACACGGTACACCACATGAATGCGAACTTGCACTGGAGCTTGACCAAAGAGGCACACGAAAAAATTGCACACAAAATTGATCCTTCGCTCAATGAGCCTTCTTTTTGGGGGTACATTTTTAAAGCATACATCATATCGCCGTTCAATAAGCGTTTCCGCACCAAATCTATGCGTTTGGAGCGCAAAGCTAGAGAGGCAGAATTGGCCAAAATCAAGCAAGACCAACAAGTGAGTTCTGCTGCTCCAGCCACCCACTAGACAAACCAACTACACTTAAGTAGTCTTAAAAAAATCGAAAAAGGGTTTCAGTACATGTAGTACTGAAACCCTTTTTCATTTAGTAGTGCTATCGTGAGACAACTGTATAATCTCAAGCCCCAAGAGTGAGCGTATAGTTAATTTACCCTTTTTAAGGGATTTATACCTAGATAAAACACCATATATTTGTATTGTACTTAAGAAGTCATAAAATCAAACTGTTGATCCCCTTT
>CAYULH010000204.1:0-3882 GCA_964445645.1 uncultured Aureispira sp.
TTCTTCTGGCAGCTTAACCTTGAAAGATTACAGCCTTACATTTGACATGCCGCCTATAATTTACCAATATAAATATTTTTCAAAAATAGTTTTTTTTAAAAAAAAATCAAATTTTAATTAAATTTATTTCTGTTTAATCTTTCGTTTTATTTGGTAATACTCTCCATGTTTATTTTTATTCAGCGTAGGATATACGTAGTATTTCTTCTGAACTTCTTTACTTCCTTTAGTCTCTTGATTCAATTCAACCAAGAAGTTTAATGAAGTTACTTTAACAAGCCTTAAATCTGCATCCTTCAAATTCGCATCAATTAAATCCACATCTCTCAAATCTGCAAGTCTTAAATCTGCATCCTGCAAATTTGCATAACTCAAATTCGCATACATTAATTTCGCACCACTCAATTTCACATCTTGCAAATTTGCATACATTAATCTTGCATCAACTAAGTTCGCATCACTTAAATTCGCATCAATCAAACTTGCCTTTCTCAAATTCGCCTTTATCAAATTCGCAGTCCTCAAATCCCCTCCCTCCAAATCCGCACACTCAAAATTGGCCTTTTCAAATATTTCCAAATAAGTAACAGAATCCAAGTCACTCTCTACCAAATTAATCAACAACTGCCCCCTTTCAGGACTAAGCAATTTAGTTGTCAGGGTATCCCCTTCCGTCAAGTATCTATAAGGCTTCAAACTAGCGGACAAAGCAATAATACGCCCAATCAGTGGTTTAGATAATTTTCTTTCTTTATTGGTGCTGTCTCTTAATTCTCGATCAATCGCATCCATAATATTACTAAACAAAAAAACCAGAGAGCTTCTACGACTCGCCTCTTGTAGATTGGTTTGTTGGTCGAGGCGTTTGTTTTGGTGATCTATTTTGGTATTCTGCTTTTCTACCAACTTATTCTGAATATCTGCTTGGGTGATTTGTTGCTTAATATATTCATTCTGAATATCAAGCTGCTTTGTCTGCCGTCCCATCAGGCTCGTTTGCGTATCCACTTTAGTATTCTGCTGGTTGAACAAATCATTCTGCTCCACCAATAAAGAATCTTGTTCTTCCAATAAGTTGTTTTGTATTTCTAATTTATCATTTTGTACTTTTAGCAACTCTACTTGCTGAAAGGTGGCAATAGCTACGGCAAAACTCACCGCAATAGCCAATACGCCCATCAATGAACTAAAAGCCATCACTCTAAGCACCACGGCTATTACCCAATTTCGGCCACTTACTAGTAAGGGTTTGTATTGTTCTGTTGCATTGGAGAGTTCTTCCACATGCTTTGGGCTGACGGCTTTGCCTGTAATTACTTGTGCTATTTTGGAGATAAAAAGGGCTGTTTTGCCGTCTGAGTTGGCTACGGCATTGTCCCAAGCCTCCGTTGCTTGTTTTTGGGTCTTTTTTACCGCCCATTGGCCCAAGAAAAAACCAATGGCTAACAATGCGCCAGCAGCAAGAATGATTTGCAATACAAAGATACCTGCTTCTACTGTTACAATTTTATAAACCAGTATAGAAATAGCAATACCTAAAGCAACGCCTTTTAGTATGGTGGGAGCGGTTATGTTTAGTATTGTTTTTTGTAGAAAGCCTGCTTCTTTTTTGGTGGCTGCCGCCCTATACGCCTCATTTTCCGCTTTCAGGCGTTCGTTTTCTTCTTGGAGTTGTTCGGGTGTTGGCATAATAAGCACTATTAGTATTATTGTAAAATAAGACTACTGTAAGTTAAGCTATTTTTGTTTTATGGAAATGATAGTTTGTATATTTTTTGTTTTGAACGTAATAAAATATATGCAGTGCTATTTTGGTGTTGCCAGCAATATTTTTCGTAGCAAGGAACAAAACAACCGCAAAATCCAGTTATATTGAATGCAATTTTTGCGCTTTTATTAACATTATAGCTATGCCTAAAAATTTATTAGATGATTTTTCTGCTCTGGATGGGCACCAAGATGACACGGCCTTTGAGGTATTGAAGGAGCATACCAATAATGGTAGGGATTTGATTTGGACGGGGCGGCCCGTGCAGGGCTTTCGTTTTGGCAAGCAGGATTTGGCTCTTGTGCCTTTTAGTTTGTTTTGGTGTGTGTTTGTGGCGGTCTGGGAAACCATGGCAATTGTTATGGATGCCGGCTGGCTGTTTATCCTTTGGGGCATTCCTTTTATTCTGATTGGGGTGTATATGCTGATTGGGCGTTTTGTGCATGATCGTTGGTATCGAAAGTATACGTTTTATGGCCTTACGGCTAATACTTTGTTGATTAAACGGCCTAGAAAGCTGGATCAATATTCCTTGGATAATCTACATCAATTGGAAGTCGTGGAGGGCAAGAATAATCGAGGTACATTAACCTTTAGGAGCAGCATGGCTACCAACAATTCGAAACAACTTCCTATGGTGATGGCTATGGGCGAATCGGTGGACAGTGTGCAAAATGTGGATGAGTTGTATCGCATTATTAGAAATTACAAAAAAGCAAAACGTAGCCTCAACCAGCCGTTTAATCCCGATTTTGATTCCTAACCTACAACTATACCCTATGCGTGATTTAATATTGGATGATTTTCGTGGCATCCCAGAAATAAATGCCCATTATGCCAAAAATAGTTTGGGGCCGCTCCTCGAATCGGGCGAGGCATTGCTGTGGTCGAGCCAACCTAAGCAGGGCTTGTTTTGGCAGGCGATAGACGGGGAGATGGTTTTTAATGGGCTGCTTTGGATGAGTGTGTCTGTGCCTGTATTGTTATACAATTTATTATTTCTATTATTGGGTGGCTGGCCTTCTACTCTTCTATTGATGCTGACACCGCTTTTTTTGTTGATGTTTTATTTGGGTTGGCAAACCAGCATTGGGCAGTATTTGGCGCAAGCTAAAAAACGAAAATCGAGCTTTTATGGGCTTACGCCAACGGCTTTGTTGGTGATGGATGGCGAATTGATGGAACGCATTCCACTCGACAAAGTGATTGATCCCAAAACAGAGGAAAAGAGCAAGGGTTTTGGGCATTTGCAGTTTAAGTTTCCCTTGCACCAACTCCCCGGCAGCCAGCAACGAATGGCCAAAGGGATTAGCCTAAAATGGGTGCCTAATGTAGTGCGGCTAGAGGGTTTATTGCACCAAGCACAGCAAGGTTCCACTTCCTAAATACCTATTGCAATGACCGAGCAGCCCTTAGATAATTTCTACCATCTGGATGAAAATCATGACCAAATTGCCTATAATGGTTTGGTGCAACTGCCCGAAATTCGGGAAGAGTTGGTCTGGACGGCACGGCCCAAATCCAAAAAACGACCAAAAGATATAATCGTTTCTTTGTTTATAACGCCTAGTTTTATGGTGTTGTATATTTGGATTGCCTCTGAGGGGGAGTTGTCTTCTTCTGTTCTAGGGCTGCTTTATGGTATTGCAACACTATTTGGGGTGTTGAGCATTTTTCAAGCAGAACAATTGCGTCGCAAAAATTTTTATGGCATTTCTGCGACTACTTTATGGATAAAAAAACACAAGAAGCCGTTAGAACAATATCATATTCCTGACCTAACACGTCTGGCTATCAATAATGGGGTGCTTTCTTATTCTACCATCCAAAATAATGAATACAATAAATATACGCTCCTAGAAGATGTGCCCAATGCAGAGGCTGTTTACCAGTTATTATTACAATTGCAACACGAATACCGCCCACAAAGAGCCTAAGTTATGGAGATTTTAGATGACTTAATCTTTTTTGCTTAGGTGATTCTTGTGGAGGGCGCAGTTCACCTTGATTCGTTTGATTTTTTGATTGCCTTGATTCTAACGTAGTTAGGCAATCAAAAAATACCGCCCACAAAGAGCCTAAGTTATGGAGATTTTAGATGACTTAATCTTTTT
>CAYULH010000205.1:0-3806 GCA_964445645.1 uncultured Aureispira sp.
CAGAAAGTGCCTTGGATTTGTTGCGTGTAGTACCCAATCCTTATTATGGTTACTCGGAGTATGAGGTGACGGAGATTGATAATGTGGTGAAGATTGTAAACATACCAGCAGATTGTCAAGTTAGAATCTACTCTTTGGATGGTCGTTTTGTGCGCGAGTACAAAGTATCTCAGCCTTATGGCAATGATCCCGAAACTGGTGGCTCACGCAATGGTATTGGGCGAGTAGGTCTAGGTACAAATGGCCCTGACAGCGAGGAGCAAATTACAACTTCTCTAGATTGGGATTTGAAAAACTATGCTTCAGTACCTGTAGCAAGTGGGGTATATCTCATTCATGTTCGTGTAGAGGGTGTGGGCACTAGAGTACTGAAGAGCTTTATTATCAACAGAGCCTTTGATGCTCAACGCTTATAATTGTATTATAGACAACAAAGAGAGGGTGTTCCCTTTTATACTTCTTATCAAGTTAGTAAAAGGGAACCCCACTTATCAAAAATAATAAACCATGAATAGACTTAAATCTATTATTGTTATATTGTTTCTGGGAGTGTTTTTGCTTCCAGAAAGCACATGGGCAGGAAACCCAGACCGACAGGGTGAAGCAGGTGCTTATGAGCTATTGCTCAATCCGTGGGCACGTTCGGCAGGACTCAATGGTTTGGTGGTATCTAGCATCACAGGGGTAGAAGCCATGCGTTTTAACCCTGCTGGAATTGGCCGTATGGGAAGTTCTACGGAGGTAATTGTTTCACACACTCAATACATGGTGGGAACAGGCATGAGTATGACTGCTGGTGGACTTGGACAGAAAATTGGAAAAAATGGTGCTATTGGAGTAACCTTGATGGCGTTTAATTTTGGGGATATTCCATTAACAACTACTAGTCAGCCACAAGGTATTACTACATTCAGCCCTTCCTTTTTTAATATTGGATTAGGCTACAGCCATGTTTTTAGAGATGAAAAAGGAGACGAGAAAATTTCTGTAGGTTTGGCCGTACGGGTCGTTTCTGAATCTATTGCCAATGCAGCAGCGACAGGCGTTGCTTTTGATGCTGGGGTACAGTATGTAACAGGAGCAGATAAGCAAATCAAGTTTGGTTTGGCTTTACGTAATATTGGTACAAAAATGAAGTTCCAAGGTGATGGGCTTGCCTTTGTAGGTACAGCGCCTAATGGGTCTACTTCTCTTTCTGTAGAACAGCGTGTAGCAGGCTTTGAATTGCCCTCTTTATTGCATATTGGTGCTTCTTATGATTTCTGGTTCCCTGGTGAAACAGAAAATCGTCAGGGCAAAACCAATCGTTTATCATTGAATGCAATGTTTACAGCCAATTCTTTTGCTCGTGACCAATATGGCATCGGCTTAGAGTATGGCTTCAAAGAAATGTTGATGTTGCGTGCAGCATTCCGTTACGAGGGATTGATGTTTGATATGGAAAATGCAAGTACGATTAGTAATGGATTTACAGCAGGTCTTTCTATACAAGTACCTTTCAAAAAAGGTTCTTCTAAGAAAATTGCCTTTGATTATGCGTTTGAATTGCAGAAAAACTTTGCAGGCAACCACGCTTTAAGTTTGCGTGTAAACCTATAAATATACTTGTAGCGTATAATTCATATTCTACAGTAAACTAATAGAAAATGCCTTTTCCACCAATATTGGAGAAGGCATTTTTACTTTACAGCCAATAACAAAGAATTTGGCCAATTATACAAAAAAGGTTACTTTAGATAAGTCATAATACAGCCTTATTTAGTATTGTTGTTCAGCTTATTCCAAACGTACACCACTCTAATAATTATCAAACTAATTGCAATGGCAGGCTTTTTTATTCGGATTACTTGTTTTGCTTTCTTTTTATTTGCAATAAATCTACAGGCACAGGAGTTAAGATTAGCACCAGAACAACAACAGCAAACTACTCCTCCGCCCCCCAATAAATTTAGAGCAGACTGCACAGGTTCTATAGCTCAAACGGATATTGATATTAACAATGTACGGGCAAGATTGCGTGCAGGTGGAGATATTTGGTGGGATGGTGTAGAATCGCACTATGTAGTGCCTAATGTAGACCCCAATTCGGGAGAACCCGAAATATCAGCTCTATTTGCTGGAGCTATTTGGTTGGGGGCCTATGATGACGGTGGAAACCTCATCTTGGCAGCCCAAACCTATCGTAGCCGTGGCAATGATTACTGGACAGGCCCATTAGACCCAGATTTGGGTACGATTGAAAAGATAGAATGCGAACGTTGGGATCGACATTTTACCGTATTTGGTAAAGATATAGATGATTTGCGAGCCGATAATTTAGATCCTCTAAATCCGGGGGTGCAGGGCGAAATCTCAAGAGGTTTGAGAGGTTGGCCCGGTAGAGGCAATCCTTTTTTTGCCGAAATTCATGGTTTTGAGATTCGAGATTATGACCAAGATTTAGCTCCTTTTGTAGACTTTGATAAGGATGGGATTTACAATCCAGCCAAGGGCGATCATCCTATTATTGAGGTGTCTCTAAACTGTGCCGATAGAGCATTGGATTATAACAATCCCATTTATGCCGATCAGATGACTTGGTGGGTATATAATGACAATGGCAATTTGCACGGTCATACAGCTGGGCAACCCATGCAGATGGAAATACAGGCATTGGCCTTTGCTTATAGCTCTACCGATGCGGTTGATAATATGACCTTCTATCGTTATAAGCTGCTGAATAGAAATAAGTTGGCACTCAATGACACTTATTTTTCCTTGTGGACAGACCCTGCCTTGGGATGCCCAACAGATGACTATATTGGTTGTGATACGGCAACTGGATTGGGGTATGTGTACAATCAGGACACCGAAGATGAGAGTACCTGTTTGGGAGGGGCATTTCCGGGTTATGGTTTTAATATACCCGCATTAGGGGTAGACTATTTTAGAGGGCCATTAGATTCTGCGGGCAATGAAATTGGATTATCTTCTTTTCAATATCACATCAATAGTGTTTCTGACCCCAAGGGCGACCCATCTGCTGCCTTGGGCTTTTATCGGCTCATTTCGGGGTTTTGGCCCAATGGAACTCCCATCACTGCCGAGGGCGATGGTTATAATCCTACCAATACCACAGCTACGCCAACACCTTATGTATTCCCTTCTTTCCCTAATGAAACAGGGCCGGGGGCATGGTCGATGTGTAGCGAGAGCCTTTCGGGGTTGGATCAACGTTTCTTGCACACCTCTGGGCCATTTGTACTCAAGCCGGGGGCTACCAATGAGATGATTTCAGGAGTAGTATGGGTGCCTAGTATTCCAGATTATCCCTGCCCAAGCTTAAAACCATTGGTTCAGGCAGATGTATTGGCACAGAATCTTTTTGATAACTGTTTCAAAATTACAGATGGACCAGATGCCCCATTTATTGATGTGGTAGAGTTGGATGAAGAATTAATCTTGAACTTATACAATCCTATTGTTTCTAATAACTTCCAACTAGGCTATGAAGAATCTCCCGGTTTTTTACGCTCCTTGAATAGTTTGGGAACAACAGGTTTAGATACTACCTATAATTTTCAAGGGTACAAAGTGTATCAAGTGGCAGAGCCGAATGTATCTGTAACAGAATTGGACGATGAAACCAAGGCACGTTTAATTTTCCAAACAGATTTGAATGATGAAGTATCTAAAATTGCCAATTGGGATTTATTCACAGATGATGATTTGGGGATTACTATCCCTGTTCCAACTGTAGAAGTAGAGGGGATTAATGAGGGGATTAAGCATACCTTTAAGGTAACAGAAGATCAATTTGCAAAAGG
>CAYULH010000206.1:0-3794 GCA_964445645.1 uncultured Aureispira sp.
CGCAGTATTAATTATAATCTAAATTTAGAACTTAACAACCCTGCCCTTCGGGATTCGTCTTTTGGAGCGTTGACAATTAGAACTTAACATCCCCCCTAAAACCGCCCCTTCAACGCCACAATAACATTAATCCCCGGAGCAGAAACCCCAGAGCCATAGGGGCGATAATGCCAATCGAGCAAATTTTCGATACCCAAATCCAAATCCAAAATACGGTTGATGTGAAAGCTAGAATAGATATTGATGGTAAACCAAGCTGGGGTGCCTTCTGGTAGGGCCTTGTCCAGATTTTCGGAACTATCGTCTGAGTAATCTGCTAGGCGTTTGGCCCCATTAAAACGCACATTGAGGCGTGTTTGGAACACTTTGCGCTCGTAGCTCCATTCAAATTGCCCGTATACAGGCGGAATGTGTGCCAGTGGGCGTGGTTCTAGGCCCGTTTCTAGTTCTCTGCCTTGGGTATAATTCACACCAAAACGCATAAACATATTTTCCGAAAACTCTATTTTGACATTGGCACTTAGCCCCCAAATATGGGCTTGCCCTGCATTGATATTGGAAGAAATATTCCTAAACGAACCATCGTAATACATGCTGTCTAAGCCGTTGAGTTGGGCGGGTTCTTGGAGGATAGCATCAAAAATGCGGGTGTAGAAGAAGGTTGCTCCTACCCAAGCTTTTTTCTTAAACTGCTTGCCTAGTGTTGCTTCATAATTGAGGGCTTGTTCGGGTTTGATGTAGGGGTTGGGGATGGTAATGTTGTCTCCTTTGGCTCGGATTTTTCCATTGTCATCAATATTGGGCGTTCGGAAAGAGGAGGAGACGGCGGTATTAAATTGCAAGCCTTTGCCCATATCCCAAGCCAGTGCCAAGCTGCCCGTCAGTGCCTGATTGAAGGAGCTGATGTTGTCATAAGGCAAGCGATACAATAAGGTATCTCTAAAACTTGCTTGCACATTGGCTATAGCATAACGTGCGCCTGCAATGACATTGGCACGGTTGCCCAATTTGATTTTATAACTGGCGTACACGCCTGCGGTGGTCATGCTGCTGCCACCGTCAGGATAGCGTGTACCAATGCCTCTATTGCTTCGGTCATTGGTGATGATGTTTTGGGTTTCGACCCTAGAGCGCACTTCATTGTGGGTGGCCTCTATGCCGTAGAGCAATTTGGAGCTGCTGCTTTCTGATTTGCCTAGATTTTTGATAAAATCTGCATTGAGTGTCCACACCCAAACATCTTCTTGCTGGTAACGGCGCAGGGGATCATCAAATCGACGGGTAATTCTATCTTCATCAATAGCTTGAAAGGCTAAGGTAATATTGGCATTGGTAAAAATGGGAATATTTTGGTTGTCAATTTTGGTGGTAAAAGCGGCAAAGAAGCGATTTTGGGGACCATAGAGCCACTCGGCAAATTGAAAGGTTTGTTCTGCAATTTGACCATTTTCTACCGTCACCTCCCCTTCGGTGAGTTGGTCGTAGCGTGGCACATCCGAGCTGGTGGAGTATTGTACGTTTAGTAAGAATTCTAGGCCATCTTTGGGCTTAAAACGCAGTTTTTGCACGGCATCCAATTGCGAGTAACGGGTGCCGACTTGTACATTGGGATTCTCATTAATAGCCACATAATCGGCACTATCATTACGGGCAGCATAAAAGTAACGGTTCCAAAACAAGGCCATATTTTCGCTGGTCTTGACACGCCCAGCTCGCAAATCTTGAAAAGAAGAATAGGTAATGCTGGTAAAAGAAGCAAACTTTTTACTGCCTACATTCACATCTACATGCGTGGTGCTTTCAAAATTGGCGGTAGAGAAGCGGGTGGAAACGTTGGCATCCAAGGGTTTGAGGTCTTTGGAGCGAAAACGGGGCGTTTGGGTATAAAAGTGCATCACTCCCCCCAAGGCATCGCTGCCGTACATCACCGAACCCGGCCCGTGGTGTACTTCTACCCGTTCTACAGCAGCATTATCTAAGGTAATTACATTTTGTAAGTGTCCACTTCTGTAAATGGCATTATTCAAGCGCACCCCATCTACAACCAATAACACTTTGTTGGCCTCAAATCCTCTAATGATTGGGCTTCCGCCGCCCATTTGGCTTTTTTGGACATATACATTGCCGCTTTGCGCCAAAACATCGGCCGAGGTTTGGGGATTGTACAAGGCAATGTCTTTGTCGTCAATAACAGTAACTTGGTTGGGGACTTCTGACAAAGGGCTTTTCTCGTTGGTAGTTCCCTTTCCTATTACTTCTATGGTGGTAATAAATCCTGTTTGTAAGAATACTTGCAAACCGCTTGCACGTATGCTGTGAATGTCTATGGTTTTTTCTCGGTGTTGGATGGAGGCAAAATGCAAATAAGTATTGTAAGGCAAATCTTGGTAAACGATTCGGCCATCTATATCGGTCAGGCGTACACTCGAAGAGTCTATCACGACCAAGTCATTCTTATCCATCAACGCTTTGTAAACAGAAGCTCCAATAACGGGAAATCCATCGCCATCTATCACCCGAATGGTATCGGTGTATTGGGCTTGCGTGGTGCTAATCATTAGGCTGCAAAGCAGCACTAGCATAAATTTAAGCATAGTGGTACAGTCTATATATTTCTTCATCTAATAAGATGTGCTTCTATTGCCCTTGTAGTAGGGCAATGAATAAAATGTATATGTAAGTGGAATTTTTCTGCCTTGGCGGGCATCTTATGTGTTGGCTACAGCAGGCAATTGGATGCGAAAAGTTGTTCCTTGTTCTTCGGTAGAATTCAGCACAAAAATTTTACCATTATGATAATTCTCAATAATTCTTTTGCATAAAGACAAGCCCAATCCCCAACCACGTTTCTTGGTAGAGTAACCGGGCTGAAAAACCGTTTTGAACTTATTTTTGGGTATTCCCTTGCCTGTATCTGAAATATCTATATGCACAAAATTATTGGTATACAGCACACGAGCCTTGATTTGCCCCTTGCCGCCCATCGCATCTAGGGCGTTTTTTAATAAATTTTCGACTACCCAATCAAAGAGCAGTGGACTAATTTGAATATAAATAGGGGGCAGATCTTGTGTAATGGGAAAGTCAAACGTGATTTTTCGAGAGGCGCGCTGCTCTACATATTGCAGATGTTTGTCCAAATTGTCATACACATTTACCAATTGGAGTTTGGGTTGGGTGCCAATTTTGGAGAAGCGATCGGCTACCAATTTCAAGAGTTCTAAATCGGTGGTCATTTCGTCTGCAATCATTTGCAAATCGTCATCCTCCGTGTATATCATTTTGATGTTTTCCAACCAACCAACCAAGGAAGTTAAGGGCGTGCCCAATTGGTGAGCAGTCTCTTTGGCCATGCCTACCCACACCCGCTCTTGCTCTGCTTGCCGATTAAAACTAAAGGTAAAATAGGCCATTATAATTAAGACTCCCAAAATGACAAACTGGAAATAAGGAAACCATTCTAAGCTGGTAATCAGACTAGATTGCCTAAAAAACAGATAATTGGTGTAGTTTTCATCGCCTGTAATAATGGGTGTAGAATTGGCCCGCAAATATTCGATCTCACGTCTGAAAAAAGCGGTATCTTTTTGCAAATCTTTGCCATCATAATTGACTGCATCAATAATTCGGTAATGTTCATCGGTGAGTAATAGAGGAATATGACTATTGCCTTCAATGATTTGTAAATTCAAATCAACATCACAAAACTCTGCTTCTTGGGCAGTTGCAGTAAGCATATCTCTTTGGGCAGCCGCAGGCACAGTGTCCAGACAAAGAAAAAGCCGAGCAGGCCG
>CAYULH010000207.1:0-3744 GCA_964445645.1 uncultured Aureispira sp.
TTAACATCAAACACCTGTCGTACAAAAAAAGAGACTGTCCTTTTTCGACAGCCTCGTCAGATCGCTTCACGAGTACAAAAAAGCTAAAAAAGCATCTTGTATCTAATTGATTATCAATCTTTTATGATTTTGATTTATTTTATATAATAAGCTGATAATCAATTAGATACGATTTCCAACGAAGTAAGGTTAAGAAGGGACTCTTATTTTAAACTTCGGAATATCCTTTCTTGATTTTTTGGTATTTTTGGCTATTTTAGAAACTTGAGTGGAGTTTTTGGTACGTTCAATAATTCCTTTATTCGTTAGAAATGTGATTACCCTAGTCAGTTGCTCGGTTTGTTTATTGCTAATATTTAAAGCCTTGAATACATCATTGGTAGAAAATTCTTTACCCTGTATACCCAAAAGTGTAATTTGCTTTTGATCTTTTGTCAAATCATACCTTTCAAATAACTTTAGCCATTCCAATTCTTGAGAGTTAAAAATAGTTTTGTTGGAGAAGGTTACTCTAAACCAGAGACCATTAGAATATAACTTAGGACGCTCCAATTCTTGTTGTTGCATTAAGCTAAAAATCCTTTGCATCCCTTCTCCTAACTCTCTCATGAGTTCATTCTCTCGCAATACACGTGCAATTAGTGCATTTCTTGATTCATGCGTTCCCTCCAATTCATATAAATTCTTAACACTTAAGGTAGATAACAATGGACCAGGATTTTTAATTTCCATCCTATCATCAAATATAAAAATTTCAATAGGATTGAGGATACTATAATCTCTGTGAGCAATGGCATTCAAGATAGCCTCTCTAACAGCATCCTCAGGATAAATATATTTTTGCTCAAATTTAGCATCACTACCAAATTCTGTCTTGTAAGCTAAATGAGAACGAAGTTGTTCCCATGTTTTAAGTATTAGGTCAAAAATATTACCAGTTATAATATCATCACTGATAACATTATAACTATCTCCATAACCTAAAACATTACCTTTTACTTTTAGTATTCTTACTTGAGAACGAGGATGCCAACGATTGATATCACTAGCAAATAGCAGCAAGGCAGCACGTCGAAGTCTTAGCCCATTAAGAGCATATTCGGCTAGACCAACTTGTTGTAAATAACGTTCTACACTTAGACCTTTTATATATTTATCAGCTATAATTTGAAGGTTTGGTATATCTAAATCGCTGACATTGGCACCATCTATAAATTCACTTCCATATTCTCTGGATTTAACTTCCTGTCGTTCAAATTTAATATGTTCTATAGTAGCAGGAATAGTCTCTTTGTCTTTTCTCTTTACACATCTACCGTCACTTAATTGATAAATCATGGTCGTTCCTTTTTGGACAGCAAAGTAGAGGACTTTTTTGCCTTCCAATACTAAAGCATTGGCATTAATTAGAGGCAATTGTTGACCGGGCATGATATGTGTTTCCACAGCTCGTAACATAGTCTGTATCTCAGTATCTGAATGAGGTACTCCTGTTATTTCTCCATTATCTTCCACTCCAATGAGAATCGCCCCCCCATCTGCATTGGCAAAAGCGACTAAGGCTTCTCCAATTTCTTTACAAATATCTCTAACTACTCTAGGAATTTTCTGATTTGGACGACCACGTAAAGCTGTTTTGAACTCTCTAAAATGACTTTCGCCTAATTGTATAGTATTTAATACTCTTTCACTTAGTAGCAAAAGGTTATTAGTTTGATCCATGATGTCAGTTTCTAAGTTTAAGAGAAAGATACAAAAAATCTTACAGAGTAACACGTGAAAATAAAAACATCCCTACCGCCCCACATAAACCAACAAAACCGAAACATCAGCAGGAGAAACCCCACTAATTCGGCTGGCTTGCCCAATAGTAGCAGGTTGCAATTGGTTCAATTTCTCTACAGCCTCCGAAGACAACCCCTTGATGGTAGCATAATCCAAGTCATACAAACGAACATCCTCCAAACGATTCATTTTATTCACTTGTTCCTGTTCTTTGCGAATATACCCCTCATACTTGAGGTTGATTTCTGCCCCCTCTACAAATTCTGGATCAAACTGCCCCAAGAACTTTTCTACACGTGGTATGGCAGCACTAAAATCTTGCAGCCCCATATTAGGACGCAACAAAATCTTATGCAGCTTCATTTTTTGTTTTAATGCTGCCGAGCCTTTTGCTGTTAATACTTGGTCAATTTCGGAAGGGTCAACACTTGTTTGGCGCACAAAATGCGAAATTTGCTCATAAGCTTGTTCCTTGGCATTGACCCGATTCATACGCTCCTGCACATCCAAGCCCAATTGTTGGGCAAGAGGCGTGAGGCGCATATCGGCATTGTCTTGGCGCAACAAAATTCTATGTTCGGCTCTAGACGTAAACATTCTGTAAGGCTCTTTGGTGCCTTTATTAATCAAATCATCAATCAATACGCCAATGTAAGCCTCGGAGCGTTTGAGTACAAAGGGTGCCCGATCGTGAATTTTCAAGTGAGCATTGACACCAGCCATCAATCCCTGTGCGGCAGCTTCTTCATAGCCCGTTGTGCCATTAATTTGCCCAGCAAAGAATAGATTCTTGACCAAACGAGTTTCCAAGGAAACTGTCAATTGAGTGGGCTGAAAGAAATCGTATTCAATGGCATAACCTGGACGAAACATTTTGGCATTCTCAAAACCTGGAATTAGGCGCATGGCCTTGAACTGCACATCCTCAGGCAAGGAACTAGAAAAACCATTAACATACACCTCGCAAGTATTCCAGCCTTCGGGTTCTACAAACAGTTGGTGACGCTCCTTATCGGCAAAACGCTCAATTTTATCCTCAATAGAAGGGCAGTAACGAGGGCCAATGCCTTGGATGCGTCCTGTAAACATAGGCGACTTGTCAAAACCCGTTTTGAGCATTTCATGCACCTTTTTGTTGGTGTAAGTGATGTGGCAAGGGCGTTGTTCTTTTAGTGTTGGAGTATCCGTATAAGAAAATTTACCAGCAGGCTCGTCACCGGGCTGTACTTCCATGACCTCCCAATTGATGGTTCTGCCATCTACCCGAGCAGGCGTACCCGTTTTCATACGATCCGACTCAAATCCCAAGCTCTCCAATTGGGCTGTAATGCCTGTAGAGGCACGTTCGCCCGCACGGCCAGCACTGATTTTGCGCTCTCCAATATGGATGATGCCATTGAGGAAGGTGCCATTGGTAAGAATAACCGTCTTACTTGGAATTTCCAAACCCAAGGAGGTTCTAACGCCTTTGACTACCCCATCCTTGACCACAAGGCCAACCACCATTTCTTGCCAAAAAGAAACATTGGGGTGTGCCTCCAGCATCAATCGCCATTTTTCGGCAAAACGCATACGATCGCTCTGGGCACGAGGACTCCACATAGCAGGCCCTTTAGACAAATTGAGCATTCTAAACTGAATCATGGTATGATCGGTTACAATACCCGAATAGCCACCCAAGGCATCAATTTCACGTACAATTTGCCCTTTGGCCACGCCCCCCATAGCAGGGTTGCACGACATTTTGGCAATGGTTTCCATATTCATAGTAACCAACAAAACCTTGGAACCCATATTGGCTGCAGCCGTAGCGGCCTCACAACCAGCATGTCCACCGCCTACTACAATGACATCATATTCTGGAAATAGCATAACTCAAAAACTATCAAACTTAATTATTAAAATATAAGTAGTCGTTCAAAATTCTTTACAACAAAAAACGGATATTTTACTTCGTGA
>CAYULH010000208.1:0-3593 GCA_964445645.1 uncultured Aureispira sp.
TTGATGAAAAATTTAAAAAACTAATGCTTTCCGTGAACCTTTTTATGCCTTTTGCTGTTTATGTGTTTGTTGAGTCTAAGCAAAATATCTCCTTTGCTTCATTCACTCTTCTCCCTATCCTTCCTAAAATTTCGTTGTTTATTTATGCTTTAAACTACTTGTTTGAAGTCAATTCCTGTGTTCAGCCAATCTATAAATCACTAATACAATATCCTATAAAAAATAGAGACTACCTATTCAAGATAGTCTCTATTGCGATACATAAGTTGAGTTATATTTTTTTAGAACATTCCTCCTCCCCAAGCACTGTACTCCCAACCTGCATCTACATAAGCTTCTTTGACGACCTTCCAAGCTTCATTGAGAAAATCCAATAATTTTCTAATTCCATCTTTGATTTTTTGGATCCATCCATCAATCATACTCTTCAGAGCAGGGTGCATTTTGATGCTTGGTCCTGATACCTTCATACTAAAGCTGAACCCCTTGGCAGTATCTACAGTCACAGAAACACTTCCAAGCGTTACAATCAATATCTTCTTATCCAAAGCTGTTAGACGTAACTCGTTCTGGTATGGCTGAAATTTTCCAGCAAAAAATCTATCATTGGCTTTCTCTACTGCTTCATACAGATATTTTTTAGGCAAAATATCACAATGAAACCCAATTGCAGGGCCAGCCTGACAGCTAACCTCAATGGCCAATGTTCCTGAAGCTCCCAATAAACTATTGGTAGCAGCATCCATTGTTAGGGTCACTTTGGGGCCTCCAAACACTGTAATTTGTCCAAAGATTCCAAAAGTTAACTTAAACAAATCAAAAGGCCCTAGTGACAAACCACCTCCTACACTGGCAGTGATAGATCCCCGGCCTATAATTCCTGCCCCTACTACTGCCCCCCAACTCTCAACGGGTCCACTCATAGGTTTTACAGTATCTACCGTCCAGTCAGCTTCTAAAGTTGCTTTAAAATCAAGATTGCCCGTGATGAAAACAAAATTAACAGACATGCCTTTATCAATGGGTGCCATCAATTGCTTAGGTTCCCATCCTTTGATTTCATCTATCTTTGATTTTAATGCTCCCAATGCTATGCTACCACCAGTATTCACTGCCGTTGCTGCCATTGGGTCAATTTCACCATCTTCTCCGGGGGTTAAAGCTTCTTGGACCCCATCTCCTATGGCACTAGCTGTTGATTGTTCTGGTTGCTCTTCTTCTGGTTGCTCGTCTTGGTCTTTTTTTCCAAATAGATTACCTATTTTACTACCAATATCCTTAATATGATCCGCTACTGCCTCAGCTTGATTAGCTACTGCATTAGCAACAGCTAATGATTGTTCTAGCGTTTTGATTTGATCGGTTATACTATTTAAAGCCCCAGCTAACAACTTTTTGAACATTGGATGTATGTTCATTTGACCTTCTAGTATAGCTTTCTGCTTTTTGAGTGTGTTGATTTGCGCTTCTATATCCGCTTTACTCTTTATTTCTGCCATTGTCTTTATTTTTTGTTTTTTTATTTACAGGCATTTGCAGCACTGCTTTAACATTCCTGTTCACCTCTTATTATTATTCTTCTACTTTTGCTGCTTCCTCTTTTACTTCCTCTTCTGCTTTTGCGACAATTTTATCGGTCTTTTTTGCCATTTCTTCTGCTGCGGCTATCATTGCTTGGATTTTGGCTAACTCTTCTTCAGATGGTTCTTCGTCCTCCACTTCGTCCTCTTCTTCAGATGGTTCTTCGTCCTCCACTTCGTCTACAGTTGGAGTATTCACCATCATTGCAGGGGTCGTTGCTTTTGCTAAAGATTCTTTCCATTCATCTATCTTAGCATCCAACTCTGCAAGCTTTTCTTCCCCTTCTTTTTTCCCCTCTTCAGACTCTTCCAAGGTCAATTGTGTCAACAACTCTTTTTTTATTGATTCTAACTTTTCTATTTCTTTTAATATTTCTGAATTTGCCATGACTCTTTATTTTTATGTTTTTGCTTGTTTTCTAGGACTTTTCTTTTTAAACCATTGCCAAAAAGCCATCACCTGATGGTATATCTGGGCCTTTTGCTGTTGCTAATTGTTCCTCAAATACCGATTGATTCTTATTCATATACTCAATGTAGTTTGGGTTGCTGGGCTTGCGTTACTTGGTAAATGCCTCGTAGCTTTGTTTGTATTATAGCGCCTGCTGTTGAATAGCGTTCACTAAAGGTGCTTATGTTTTGTAACAAATCTTGTATTAAGGTCAAATCTTCTGCTGTGCTCTGTTTTGCTCGGTAATTAGGTACAACTTGCTGGGGTTTACATAAGCTTTTCCCATAGATGCTTCCTTAGACCCTGCCGAGGAACTCTTCTCCATCTTACCCGGTTTCATCTCAATTTGTGCAAAGTGCTTCGACAAGGGCTTGCTATTTCCAAATCCCAAATAATCCCCAATTCCTTTTCCTGTATCATCTTTAAAATAGTCTTTTACATAAAAAAATGGGGTCGCTGTTTCCATCTGACCCAATAGCTTTTTTACGCCTGCTTTGGCCAATGTTTTTACTTTGGCTGCCTCTAAATTGGGCTTCCCATTTGTAGTATCAAAGTCCACAATATTTGTCTTGCACTTGAACATATTTTTTTGGTTTAAATTTAAAAGTCTTAAAAATTAACATTTATGCCAATTTAATGACATTAAACAATACCAATCAATATACAAATAAAAAATCTAAAAAAACATCTTTTTTCAAAACCAACCGATAAAAAGTCTTAAAAAACTCTAAAAATATAAAACCAAGCAACTACACTGCATTATTCTCTTCTTTATTTTATTTTTATTCTGCTTTTTTGTGACTTTTAATTATATTCAATTTATTAACTGAAGGCTTCGTAGGAAGTGTCGTTATTTTTGCTCTCTTCAAGTAAGATCAATTTTATTAGTCTACTAACTTCAAAAAAAAACATGAATAAACAAGAATTGGAGCAATCCATCAAAACTGCATTAGAACAGGGGGCAAAAGAACAGCTTGAAATACTCTCTAAAGAGGCCGTAAGCAATTATCCTGAAGAACCTTTTGGCTACGCCTATCTTGCCGAAGCATTGCTTATGAAGTTTCCTACACCTTATAATAAAGCGGAATATTGTTTGGCTAAGGCTTCTGAATTGGCTCCTGATAATACGCTGTATCTCTCCTCTTTTGCTAATCTTAAATCTAGGCAAGGAGAAGAAAGCACGGCCCAACTTTTTTGGACTAAAATCTTGCTGTTAGAACCCAAGCATTTAGAGGCATTGATTGCCAAAGGAGATTATGAACTCAATATTACTTTTGATTATCTAAAAGCATTAAAATTATTTAGTCAAGTAATTGAATATCATTATGATTATGTAGAAGGGTACCTCTATAGAGCTAAGACATTTTGCCAGTTAAAGGAATATGACAAGGCGTTAGAGGATTATCAACAAGGAATCAAAATCAATGGAGGTATTGAGGATATTCAAGCATTATCGCTCAAGCTTAATATTTTGTTAGGCATTGGAAATTCTGAGGATATTATTAATGCTTATCAGGCTATATTGGCCATAAATCCCAATTTGGCTCATTTTCATTCGGCTT
>CAYULH010000209.1:0-3546 GCA_964445645.1 uncultured Aureispira sp.
CTGCTAGAGCTATTTCTGACAAGACCTATATTTTTCCTGTTTGGGAGTTGTTGGGGGGCTGGTATGTATTGGAAGTGCGGCAAGATGGTGTGCTGGTGGGGAGTGAGGTATTTGTGAAAAAATAAATCTATCAAGATAAAATCGTAGCCACTAACTTACGTGCCCCTCCATGATTCCTAAATTCGCACAAATAAATGCCTTGCCAAGTGCCAAGACAGAGCTGCCCATCACTAATAGGAATTTGTACAGAAGTACCTACCAAGGCTGTTTTGATATGAGCAGGCATATCATCTGGCCCCTCCATGGTATGTGTAAGGTAAGGCAAATTTTCAGGCACCAAATCATTAAAAATGCTTTCAAAATCGGTGCGTACATCAGGATCGGCATTCTCATTAATGGTCAATCCAGCAGAGGTGTGTAGTATGAACAGGTGTAATATTCCCTGTGGAGGCAAGGTCGGCAGTTGTGTTTGTACCAATTCTGTAATTAAGTGAAAACCACGAGGAAAGGCAGGTAATTCAAATTTTATTTGTTGGGTCATAATTGGCTTCTTTTTGATAAAAATAAAAACATAATGTTTAATGTCTTTTTTAGAAAATATGTTTGGTGAACTTATTGTGTGTGTTGGTTTTTATTTGTTTGATTTTCAATGTTTTATGGTTTTTTTGTTTTCTTTTTTGTATAAGGTTGGTAATCAGGTGTATTTGGTTCTTATATAAACTATAATCAAGAAAAAGTTCAATCTGAAAAGTTAAGTGTTTTCTGAATTTTCAAAAAAAAATGAAAGTTTGTTTTTTTTAGCTCAACCTTTGTGCTTTTTTCTTGTTATCTTTACGTAATTGGCAAATTGTATTATTGCGCTCAAAATTAGATAATTTCTTTCTAGAATTTGTGTGTAGTAAATAATTACAAATGTAGGAATTTTGAAACCTATAATTGCTAATTGATTCAGGTAAAACCCCCATCTCGAACTAACAATGTGGTTATGAAAAAAGCAAAGCGAATAGTAGTATGGTTTAGGAAAGATTTGCGATTACATGACAATGAAGCACTAACTCGTGCCTTGGAACACAGCGAAGAAATTGTACCCGTGTATGTATTCAATTCAGAAGAATTGATGGGTGAAACACCTTATGACTTTCAAAAAACAGGCGTACACCGCACACAATTTTTATTAGAAAGTGTTGAACACCTGCGTCAAGCTTTTCAGGCACGTGGCATTGATTTGGTAGTGCGTTTGGGCAAACCCGAGCAAGAGGTATTTGAGTTGGTTAAAGAAACCGAAGCAAGTTATGTGTATGCCAATATGGAGCGTACACAACAAGAGGTGAATGTACAAAACTCTTTGGAGCGCAACCTTTGGTCGATAGGGCTAGAAATTTCGTTCTTTCGAGGAAAAATGTTGTATTACACCCAAGATTTGCCCTTTCCTATTTCCCACTCTCCTGATACCTTTAGCGCTTTTCGAAAAGAGGTAGAGCGGTTTGTAGGAATACGACAACCCTTGCCTACGCCCGAAGCATTTACGCCTTGGTCAACAACTATTGATACGGGAACATTGCCTAGCTTAGAAGAATTGGGGCATAGTCCATTGGAGCCAGATTCTAGGGCAGAGGTGGTTTTTGAAGGAGGCGAGAAAGCTGCATTGGAGCGTGTAGCTGTTTATTTTGGTGCAGAACGACATTTAGATCATTTTAATGATACCAGATACGAATTGGCAGGCCCTTATCGCTCTTCTCACTTTTCTCCTTGGTTGGCAGCAGGCTGTTTGTCTCCCAAATACGTTTATGCCAAGCTCAAAGACTATCAGGCAAGGTATGGCTCTCGCTCCAAAAAGGCGACACAGGCGTTTTTTCAAGAGCTGCTCTGGAGAGATTATTACCGTTTGATGGGCAAAAAATACGGCTATGTCATGTTTGAACGTGGCGGAATACGTGGCCAAGAAGTGAAGACATTAGAAGAAAATGAAATGGCTTTTAAGGCTTGGTATAATGGCGAAACCAATGCGCCTCTTATCAATGCCTGCATGTTACAGCTCAAACATACTGGTTTTCTTTCACAAAAAGGACGACAATTGGTTGCTAGTTATCTAGTAAATGATTTGGGCGTAGATTGGCGTATGGGAGCCACTTATTTCCAACACATCCTAATTGATTATGATATTTGTTCTAATTGGGTCAACTGGAATATTGTGGGCGGAGTAGGGCCAGACCCTAAGGACGATCGTTCGATGAACATAGAAAACCAAGCCAAACGTTTTGATAGCAAAGGACTCTATACTAGGCGTTGGTCTGATTCGGTGCTTAATGAGTAGACTAAAAAATTAAGTATTCTACCAATACAAAAAAACGCAAATCGTTATTTATACACGATTTGCGTTTTATTATTTTATTACAAATACAATCGAACTACGATTTTTTCAAACCCAACTCTTTGATACGCTCATCCAAGAATTGTCCTGCTGTAATATCATCATAAGCTTTGGGATGTTCTGCTGTAACACAATTATCCAAACAAGATAAATCCATATCGCCACGTGGATGCAAGAAAAATGGCGCAGAATAGCGTGGAAAACGCATAGATTCTTTATCCAAATTGATAACACGGTGAATGGTAGATTTGAGACGGCCATTGGTATGGCGATGTAACATATCGCCAATGTTGATAACAATTTCATTGGCTTCTGGTGATACATCCACCCACTCACCATCTGAGTTTTTGGCTTGAAGCCCTTTGGCAGAACCACCCATTAATAAAGTAATGAGATTGATGTCGCCATGAGCGGCTGCACGTACAGCACCATCTTCTACATCGTCCAAGTTTTCTACAGGAAAATAATGCAACAAACGCAACACACTATTGCCATTGTGAATTTTATCATCAAAGTAATGCTCGTCTAAATCCAAATACAAAGCAATGGCACGCAATAAGTTGCGACCAGTTTGCTCAAAGGTACGATAAACTTTGGTGCCCACTTCTTTTAAGTCAGGTACTTCATCCATCCAAATATTATCGGGATATTCCGCTTCCAAAGCCGGTTCATCTTGCACTTGTTGTCCAATGTGCCAAAATTCTTTGAGATCGGGTACTTTCTTGCCTTTAGCTGTTTCTCTACCTTTAGAAATGTAACCACGTTGTCCGCCATTGTTCAAATCCTCGTACTTTTGCTTAATCTCTTGAGGTTGAGCAAAGATGTTTTTTGACAAATCAAATAACTCTTGACGCAATTCCTCTGAGACACCATGATTTCTTACAATGACAAAGCCAATTTGAGAAAAGGCATCGCCCAAATCTTGAATGAATTGTTCTCTTTTTTGAGAGTCACCTGAAATAAAATCGTGGTAATCAACTGTTGGAACAGATTGTAATGCCATAGTTATATAATATTTAAGAACGTTGAATCAAGTATTTGCCGTACAATATACGACAATACTTTGTGGATTCTTTACTTTGCGAATTATTTTGTAAGCTATACCGACTAATTGGGGCTACCCTTGAGGCAGGGCTGTTAAGTTCTGGCAAATGACTCCGAATACTGTTGAAAAA
>CAYULH010000210.1:0-3479 GCA_964445645.1 uncultured Aureispira sp.
TACCTCTTGGATAGTATTGTACCTTTTAATGAAGATTTGAAAGATAGGTTGTTAGTTTCGAGAGGTGAAATTGATCCTGCTAATATAATGGAATTCATGAATACTATTCCAGACTACAAGGATTTTATATATATTTATTATAAATGGGAAATAGAAGAATACTATAATCCTAACAAGATAGATACCTTATATGGAGGAGGGAGGTATTGTCCTCGAAAACATGGTTTGAGAAAAATGAGCCATAGGGCTTACAGGAAGCGATTAGATGCAAAAGAAAAGATTTCAAGAGTATGTATTTCTTCCATGGTTTATGATGAGGCTACAGATGAGAAACTAGTGCGGATTTATATAGAATTGAAGAAGGATTGGGGATATGCAGAGTGGTATGATGCCATATTTGCAGTATTGGATGGTGAAATCATTTACAGAAAATTTTTTAAGTACAATACCTATACTTATGGTAAATAATGCATTAGTTTGGTCTGATTACTAGAAAAAACATCAATTTGTAAGAAACATAAATTATGAAACTACTATTAATAGTATATTTGTGTATTGGCAGTTGCTTGGTTTGGGGTCAAGAAAAGTACAAAAACCATAAATTCCAAGCAGAGTTTATTGCTTTAGATTACCTTTTGGATAGTATTGTACCTTTTAATGAAGATTTGAAAGACAGGTTGTTAGTTTCTAGAGGTGAAATTGATCCTGCTCCTATACATATGTTCATTAGTCCAATGTACGATTACAAGGATTTGCGATATATGTATTACGAATGGGAAAAAGAGAGGTATCACACCCCTAACAAAATAGATACCTTATATGGAGGAGGCTGGTATTGTCCCCGAAAACATGGTTTGAAAAAAATGAGTCATAGAGCCTACAGGAAGAGATTGGAGTCGGGGGAAATGATTTCAAGAGTAGGTATTGCTTCTATGGTTTATGATGCAGCTACTAATGAGAAATTAGTGAGAATCCATATAGAGCTTGAATATGATTTTATTGACGGGGTGTGGTATGAAGCAATATTTGCAGTATTGGATGGTGAAATCATTTACAGAAAATTTTTTAAAGATAATATGTCTCGCTACAGACAATAATTAAAATATGAAATCAAATTTAGATCCTCTTTTATTGGACAAACTACTACAACTTGAAGAAATCTTAAAGAAGTTTCTCTTTTTATACAACAATGCTACAGGAGATACAAAAATAGTACACAAAGAGCGAGCTTTGAAAATAGAGCTTTTATACAAAAAATTACAGTCCATTACAAAAGTAACCACTGTTCCCGATTGGATTCTAAATTCTAATTGTGAGGAAAAAGATGTTCCTGATATTGTCAAGACCCTTAATTACAAAGCTACAAGTCCTCAAATTTTAAGGGTAAAAATTGGAGATTTAAGACAACACAAGAAAGCCTTTGCTTTTTATTTGTGGAACTGTCATGGCGTACAATTAATGTGGAAAAAAGGACTACCCCAGTTTAATGTTGGAAAAAAATATGATTATGCTTATAGAAATGGTGAATACATTCTATCAGAGAAAAATCCTCCAGCCAATGCCCCTTTGGGGGAAGAGAGATTTGTGGAACGCTTAAGAAAATACAACCGCCTCAAGAGATTGATGCTCAGTGATACTCTGAGAGATAATGTTAGGCACCTCCAGGATGTAGAAAAAGCCAAGAAGTATCTGGATGAGTTAGAACCCATTATGAAAGACGATAAAGGGGGGCTGCCTGATTACTTTTACAACATATTTAACAATGATTTGCGCCAAAAGTACAAAGATGAATTTAACAGTGCTGTAGAGGATTGGCAAGAAGGCTCTTTGCTACTGGATGCTATTCGGGAAATAAAAACGGCCTATGCCAATGTCATGGAAATGAGGGAGGATGGCGACCAAAGCAATCAAGAGCCAGAGCCACTAGACAACCAAAAGGAGAGAGGGCATTTGGAGGATTTTAGCAATTTGCCTTTGAGTACCTTGGGAGAAGGTGACAGCAATGAGATTGACATAAATGACATACAACAAGGAGAAACAGGCGACTGTTATATGCTGGCAGCAGCAGCAGCCCTAGCCAAGGTGGCTCCTCAACTCATAGCGGGAGAAGATGGCTTGATTAAGGATAAGGGAGGTTATTTTGAGGTGAAGCTCTATATGAAGAGCAGTAAGTTTGAATATGACTATGAACCCGTGACCATCCAAGTGAGCAAAAATGTATTGGTAGATGATAATAATCAGCCACTCAATCAGAAATTGGGAGATGGAGAATTGTGGGCGGTAGTGTTGGAAAAAGCTCTGGCACAATATAGAGGAGGCTATGATAATATTGTAAGTGGATTTGCAGAGCAAGGGCTGGGAATGCTTACGGGCAAACGCTCTCAAAGATTAGATTTTAAATCATTGGGAGAGCAGGGGACATTAGATTTTCTACAACAAGAACTGGAGAAGGGAAACCCCATCACTTTTAGTACCAAAGGAGAAGGAGCTGCTGAAGCAAAACGCCAAATAACAGTAGAAGGCGAACAACAATTGTTATTGGAAAAACATACGTATGCACTGGATAAAGTGGAAGGCAAATTCATTCATCTCTACAATCCACATGGCAACAATCACCTCAAAATTGATTTTGAAGCACTAGAGGAATATTTTAGAAGTGCTTATTACACAGCGTTATAAAAGCCACAAGGGGTGTCGAAAAATGTATGTTGATAGAGGTGTATTAACCTGCTCCCAAGTGCTTGTTTCGCCATCTTCTAAGAATAATTTTTCATAATACCTAATCGTATCTTCGTATTTACGAACTTGCTTACGCAGCTTTTTTAGTTTTTCTAGTTGGTCATCCATAGTTTTATTGGTTTGGTTTTGTCTGCTGTGTTGGTTGAGAACGGTTTGGCTTGCCGCCGTTGCGTACAATGGCGAGTTAGCCCTAGTTGTGAGGAGGCAATATTTAGGCTGTGTATTGTTAGGTTCAGCCAAGGTTTTTTATTGCTTTTTCAATTTTATTTTTGATTTGATTGGTATAATATTGAAAAGAAAAAAGAATTAATAAAAAAAACACACAAAAGGCCAATAATGAATACAATCCAAAATCATTTACTCCTTTGATAAAGGCATATATGGATAAGGTAAGGAATATAGAAGGAATAAACAGACCAAACAAACCTTCATATACATAAACATACAATGTGTTTTTATCTTTTTCTAAACAAACAAATAGGTCGCCTGCTCTACTAGAAATAAGATATTTATAAATATAACCATTGGTGTTTGTTTCTTTTTTAAATTGAAATTGGTGATATTCTTTGCCTTCCCGATTGTCAATTATTTTCTCCAAGTCAATATCCTTTTCAATTTTATAAGCATAAGACTTGGAGAAGAGTGGGAGTTTATTCTTCATTGTCTCGATTGTTTAAATCTCTTAAAGCATATCCTTCTTGGACGAGCAAGGTTTGAATGGCATCATTTTTCATTAAATT
>CAYULH010000211.1:0-3375 GCA_964445645.1 uncultured Aureispira sp.
TGGACCGCTTTTTCCAATTTTATTGATTGGACTTCCTATTTTCTACGTGATAAAAATATTAATGAATAAAAAAACTATGCACAATAACTAAGTATTCGGCGTGCCGATAGGCCAACGCTGAATACCATGTTGACGGATCCGGAGTTCCTCTATGGGGAAAACGATTTAATAGCTTGTTTTTGAAAAAATATTTTGGTGTGTTACGCTTTGATTATGAGCGTGCATTTTGGATTTAAGTTGGTTGATTACATTTCTTTATTCTTAAAAAGGAGTATTTTTCATATGTTCGGTTGATTTTATGGCGATTTTAATACTTCTGAGCCATAACTTCTCCATTACGCACATGTCGTTTCTATTATGTTGTTGATTTATTGATATTTAAAGTTTCTTTCCAGTTCTTGGGCGGGCCTCTACCATCAAAAAGTAAAACTGTAATCAGCGTGCCTTTTTTACACGTTGGACATCGCCTGTGGTACGTTGGCTTTTCTTTACTATTTTCGGATGTTTTCTTTTCATTCAATAACTGTTGAAGTTCGGGTAGCTTTACCTTTTTCCAACTGCTACTGAGTATTCCAAAATGGCGTATTCGTGTAAAACCTTTAGGTAGAACATGTAAAGCAAATCGTTTAATGAAGTCGGATGTTTTGAGTGTGATATCATGTTTCTGACCGTCTTTTCTATAATTCTTGGCAGAAAATGTGACCGTTCTATTGGCGTAATTAATGTGCTTTATTCTGTGATTTGAAATAGCGATTTTGTGGGTATATCTACCAAGATATTCGATTACAAACTCAGGTTTAAAGAAAGGTTGTTTTGCATAAACGACCCATTTCTTGGAAAATACTTTATCGTAAACACTTTGTGGGATCTTTAACTCACTTTTCCGAAGTAAATCAACATACTTTGCCCGAAAAACCTTACTCATTGACTTCACATCAAATAAGTACTTTCCTTTGCTTTTTGAAGACTTCCACTTATTCTTTTTGGTCACACCACCACCAGGAACAATACAATGCAAATGAGGGTGAAGGGATATATTTTGACCCCACGTATGAAGTATGGAGATCATTCCCATCTTCGCCCCAAGATGCTTTGGATTATTTCCAAATTGCTGTAAAGTCTGCCAAGCAGCTTTAAATAAAGCGCCGTAAACGATTTTTCCTTCTCGTAAAGCGTATTCATTAAATTCGGAAGGAAGCGTAAAAACGACATGAAAATAAGGAACTTCTAAAAGTTCATTTTCTCGTGCATTTATCCATTCCTCAGGCTTGTGCCCTTGGCAAGTTGGGCAATGTCTGTTTCTGCAGCTGTTGTAACTGATGTGTAATTTATTACAACAATCACACTGATCAATGTGTCCGCCCATTGATTGTGTTCTGCATCTTCTAATTGCTTGAAGTGTACGCAAGTGCCAACTTGTAGGAGCGAAGTCTTGCAACTGCTGCTGTTCTAACTCAAGAACATCAGCAACTTTAAATTTACTTTTCAAGTCCTGTAAAGCAGATCTAGCGGACTGTATTTTTTGGAAGACCCAGTGTTGGAGACATGCAAATAGATTAGCGTTGTTTCGATTCTAGCATGACCTAACAGTTCTTTGAGCGCAATTAAATTCATACCACTTTCCAGTAAATGAGTAGCGTAAGAATGCCTAAGGGTATGGGCAGTTACTTGCTTTGAAGTGCCGATTTTGCTGCGATTCTCTTTAATAACCCACTGGATGGCTCTTACAGTAATGGGAAGTGGTTTTCCATTGTCGGTCACTTGACTGTTAAACAAGTAAACATGTGGTCGTTCGGAGTCGATATACTTTTTTAACCCTCTGGCTAAAAAATCGCTCAAAGGAACGTAACGATCCTGTCTTCCTTTTTGTTTTTTGACAAAAACAGTTTTTCGATCAAAGTGAACATCAGACAACTTCAAAGCACAGAGTTCATAGCTACGAAGTCCACAGCCATATAGCGTGGCTATCATTAGTTTATGTTTCAAATATTTTGGCGCAGCAATTAACTTTTTCACTTCCGATAAGCTCATTACTATTGGAAGATCTTTTTGTCCTTTTATTTCTGGAAGTTGAACCTTACGAGCGTCCATTCCCAGCAATTTATATACTGCTCTTAATCCATAAATGGTGTGTTTGAAGAAACTCTCAGAAGGTGTTTTATGGAGGTTTTTACAATGAAAAAGATAGTCATCAACGGCTTCTTTCTCCAATAATTCTGGACTTTTCTTATAATGCAAAGCTAAATGCGCCAAGCACCTAGCGTAGTTATTTAGGGTACTTCTTGATTTTCCATTGATGCTAAAACTTTTTGTCAGTTTTTCTAGCAAAGCATCAAAACCTTCTACTTCTAAAACAGCCGTTTCAAGTATAGTTTTACTTTTTTTTATACATAACTTTAATTTTTAATGTCTAACAAATGTATATTATTTGCTATTTTAGGGCAGCAACAAAGCTTCCGACGGTAGGAGGATTCGTTCAACAACACCTATACGCAATTCCCTGCGGGACACTGCGCATAGCCAAAACGTTATTAATACGATTTAACCAAGTATTCATTACAACCAATTCAGTTATTATTCGTTAATTATATAAGATAAAACGCGATAGGGTGTTATTAAATTGAATACGTACGTTTTGAAAATGAATCAACTAAAAATAGCTTTATGCTTAATCGTTTCCATGCGGTTTGTTTTTGGTGGTTTTGCTCAAAATCTTGTCCCCAACCCAAGTTTTGAGGATAATTCAGGTTGTCCAACTTCTTTCGCCCAGATTGACCTCGTGGATTTTTGGACTACACCAACAAATCATCCAGGGACTCCAGATTATTTCAATACATGCTCGACGAGTCCAACTTCTTCCATTCCAGTTAACTCAGTCGGAACAGAACCTGCACACTCAGGCAATGCCTACACCGGTCTGCGCATACATTTTGGAACCGTATTTTTTCCTGTCGAGTATCTGCAAGCACAACTCATCAGCCCATTAACCGCTGGGGTTACTTATGATGTCTCTTGTTACTATTCGCTTGGTGAAGCTTCTGGTTTCATCATAGATAATTTTGGAATTCATTTTTCTTCTGCCCCAATCAATGGGCTTGGTGGTGGAATTATCGCTCCAATGCCGGCAACTCCTCAATTGACAACCTCTTCCTTTTTAGACAATGAAAACGGTTGGACACAATTGACTTGGACCTATACTGCAAATGGCGGAGAGGAATACATTACCGTTGGAAATTTTTCGGCATTAGGTACATATCCTGTTAACCCTCATACCGGTTCTGCTAATGTTTCGTATGTTTTTCTGGATGATTTTTCCATTGAACCAGAATCATGTGTGATTGATCTCGGGAATGACACGACTTTATGCGAAGGTGA
>CAYULH010000212.1:0-3306 GCA_964445645.1 uncultured Aureispira sp.
TTTTCAATGAACTTAATCACTATCTTGTATCCCCAAGTAACACAGGACACACAACGCCTTACAACAAAGTGTATAGTTAATGGCGGTTAAGTGCTTAAATCAAACATTTTGGCATTTAACAAACCAAATGCTAAACCGAAAGTTAAGTCCTTCAAAATCCGCCACTAACCATACACAAACCGTTGTGCATAATGCATGAAAAATTAGGATGTCCATAGCTAAAAACAGCACATTTATTTTCCCAATGCTACAGCCTAAGTGCAAAAAAATAAAGGAGCTGTTTCTGCAATTAAAATAGAAAGCCGTTAACAAGATTGTGAAAAAACAGATTCAAAATCATTGTAAGTTTCCTTTAGAATTTTGTTACTTTACAAACTAATATGAGCAAAAAATATTCGGACATAAAAAAGGAACTTCAATTTAAAGTCGACAAGATAGTTGACAACGATTTGGCATACCTAACACACTATTTTCAGAACCACAAAAATGGTGTATCTCAATATTTTAAGCCAACCGCAACTGAATATCTCACAGAACTTCACGAGGAAAACAACATCCTCAAAGAACCTGATTTTCAATATTATTTGCCAATCGAATGGGATATTCCTTTTCCGCCACCTGAAAACCCAAAATTTAAGTTTATTGATTTATTTGCAGGAATTGGTGGAATACGTCTTGCTTACCAAAAGAACGGTGGAAAGTGTGTGTTTTCAAGCGAATGGGATAAATTTTCAAAGCAAACTTACGAGGCTAATTTTGGCGAAGTACCTTTCGGCGATATAACCAAAATTTCAGAAAAAGAAATTCCAGACCACGATATTTTGTTGGGTGGTTTTCCTTGTCAACCCTTTTCAATAGCAGGAGTCTCAAAGAAAAAATCGTTAGGAAGACAACACGGATTTTTAGATAAAACCCAAGGAACATTATTTTTTGACATTGCTCGTATAATCAAACATAAAAAGCCAAAAGCTTTTATGCTCGAAAACGTCAAAAACCTTGTGTCTCACGACAAGAAAAAAACATTTAAGGTAATTACCGAAACCCTAACTGAATTAGGATATTCATTGCATTACAAAGTTTTGGACGGCAAATATTACGTGCCACAACACCGTGAACGAATAATCATTGTAGGTTTCAAAAAGTCTGATTTCAAAGGCAAAGAAAGCTTTGAATTTCCTCAACCTGACGAGGCGAATTTTGCTATCCGAGAAATTCTTCAACTGAAAGTGGATGACAAATATACGCTTTCAGACAAATTGTGGAATTATCTTCAAGAATACAAGAAAAAGCACCAAGCTAAAGGCAACGGTTTTGGGTTTGGGTTAACAGACCTTAATGGAATTTCTCGCACTATGAGCGCAAGATATTACAAAGATGGAGCAGAAATTTTAATACCTCAAAGAGGTAAAAACCCAAGAAGATTGACACCAAGAGAATGTGCGAGACTTCAAGGATTTCCAGATAATTTCATAATTCCAGTTTCAAACAACCAAGCATACAAACAATTTGGCAACTCTGTAGTAATGCCTTTAATACAAGCTGTTGGTAAAAACATTGTAAAAGAACTCGATAAGTTAAATGAATCTAAACAACCTAAAACAGCTATTTATCAATAATGGTTGCAAAAAGATTTATATAAAAAATCTTGCACCAAACGACAATTCAAAAAATCAAGTTTATTTCGGCGGTAGTTTTGAAATCCTGAACATTCTGCCATTATCCGAAATCGTTACAGAAGAGGCTGGCGATTGGAATAAAGAACGATTTAAAGCACAAATAAATTTTGCTTGGCTCGATGATGAAGGCAATATCTTTCCTGCAACTAAAGCCCAATTGATACTTTATCCCAAATATCCTGAAGTCAGATTTTCTGGATTTCTAGCAAGATGTCAAAATCCACCTTCTGAATTGATGACGCAAAGATTGGCAGGTAGATTGCTTTTCTTTAGCGTTGCTCAAAACGGAACCATTTTAGGTTATGTTACTGCGCCTGATTCAGAAATTGCGAACGAATTCAATCAAACAGAACACGATTCGGAACACGGAGTTTTTTCGGTTATCGAATTACCTAAGGCAAAAAATAATAGAACCGTTTTGCTTAATGAACTCAAACGGATTTATGATTTGGGCTGGATAACATCTAAAAGACTTGATGCAAATGGTGGAGTACTTCCCTGCCGAGCGCCAAATTGCGGAGGATATACTTTGGAGGCAGAGCTTGGTGTAACGCCAAATGGTTACTCGGAACCTGATTTTATGGGTTGGGAAGTCAAGCAATTTGGAGTTGCTAACTTCAACAGAACAAAATCCAAAGCGATAACTTTAATGACGCCCGAACCGACCGACGGACTATACAAGTCCGAGGGGACAGAATATTTTGTTCGAACTTATGGCTACGAGGATAAACGTGGCAGACCAGACCGATTAAACTTTGGCGGTATTCATAAAGTTGGCGAGAAACATCATCTGACCAATTTGACAATGCAATTGATTGGTTTTGATAAAGAGAGCGGGAAAATCCGTAATTCAAATGGCAGAATTGCACTTTTAGACGAGCAAGAAAATGAAACAGCATCTTGGAGCTTTGCTTCTATGCTAAAGCATTGGAACAGAAAACATAATCAGGCTTGCTATGTACCATCTTTGTCGAGAAGAAATGAAGAAAGAGAATATCGGTATGGGAATGAAATAATATTGGGAACTGGAACTGATTTTCCACTATTTTTATCCCAAATGGCAAACGGTAATATTTATTACGATCCAGGGATTAAATTGGAAAACATATCGACCAAACCCAAATTAAAAAAACGAAGTCAGTTCAGAATTAAATCTGGATTTTTGCCAAATCTGTACAAACAAAATGAAATAATAAACATAGCGGAATAGCCAACGCCACGAGCCATACACATTTACAGTTGCTCGATCCATCGCGCCATCAAAACTGTAAATGAGTATGTCTCTGACTAAGCTACAAGCAAAATGCAAAAGCACTATGCACAACACGGTGTATAGTTAATGGCGAGGTTTGGGCTAAATCGCAAAGTCCGATTTTTTTTGCTAATTTTACGATTGAATAAAAAAAGTTCGTGTATTTTTAGTCGCCACTAACCATACACCAACCGTTCCACAGCATAGCTCCGCGGAGAGATTTATATGATTTTAATGGATGCATACTCACTGTATGTTTACAATACGTTTAGAACTCTATTACGATTGAATCTTAAAACCCACGCTGAACTGTATGTGAATCCTGAGCAACACACTCGCTTTACCTTATTTGCTTTATGTTTAAAAACCATACAAATC
>CAYULH010000213.1:0-3248 GCA_964445645.1 uncultured Aureispira sp.
ACTGGCTACTTCTGAGGAGGAACACCGCTTAACCTTTTCCATTATTTATAAAATCACGTATTTTGTTGACATAATCACTTCTATTTTTATTCAGAAGATAGATTAAATAATCAGGATGTTTACACAGACAACTAAATGAGTCAAGCTGAACTTCTAATACTGCGTAATATGGTATATCATATATTTTATCTAAGACCAAAAAGGCCAAATCACCTTTCTTCATAACTTGTTGTTCTTCATTTGAAAGCGAGTTAACTCCACAAATTATTGCCTTTGTTAAGGTAGTATCACGCATACATTCTAATAACATTGAATTAGGCTTTTTCTTCAGTTCAAAAAACAGCTCATCTTCAACAATAGTATGACTTGCATTATCCCAATTAATGTAAACTGATTTTGTCAATTCAATTAAAATTATATTACTATTATCTTGTGTATTCGCAACATTTACAATGAGACTCATACATACTACCAAGAAGAATACAAATTTACTATTTTTCATAATTATCTATTTTGGCTTGAAGGTTCTTAGGTATCTTAGCAAAATTAGGCAATCTATTAGCTTGATCCTTTGTGAATTCTATATTCGACCCATGACTTGTTCCATTTCTGTAATAATCAATATCATGAACTCGCAAATATAAGTTTGTCATCCTTAAAGCATCCAAATTACTATGCATTTTCGATAACGTGACATATCCAATACCATGACCTAATTCATGTGCCAATACGGCTCCATAAGGTTCAGAATATGGCTCAAGTTTTCCAGTCGATGGGTCAATAAAATCTCTTCCAATAATACTTGAACGATCTATTATTACTGCACTAAGAGTATATAAAAACCTTACTCTATTAATTCCATTTTCATCTTTATATTCTTTATACACTTTATAATTGTATCCACCACCGTATTTTCGCACTCTGAAGGGCCAATTACTATTATCCTGAGCTTTCGTCTCAGAACTAACTGGCTCATTATTTTTTAAGAGATCAACTATATGAATAAATTGAGAATTTATCGCTCCGTAATAAACAAAAGCCAATGCTTGTTCATCTTTACTTAATCCTGCTACTGCTTCTGCAAAATCATCTTCATTTATACTAGAAATAGTTTTTCCATCTTTTTCCAAAGAAAATAAATCTCTCAACTTTTTACTTTTGTCACCGGGGAAAGAACCTTTAATAGCATCTAATAAACGTTCGCCTCTAGTCTTTTCTGAATTTACTGTAGGAATTACTCCCTCACTAGAAGCTCTAAGAGTATCTCCCATTATGTCAGAATGTACAATAGGATTGTCTCCAAATACGGTATAAGGACTAACAGATATATTGGATTTAGGATCAACATTCCACCTTCTAGCAGCACGAGAATCGTACTCCCAAAACAGAGCTGTTGTATTTCCTTCAGCTATTTCGCTTTTTTCTTGATTATTAAAGCCAAAGCGATAACTTCCAGTATTAAACTTACGACTAGGTATAGTCCAACCAAAAGCATAATAATCCTGCACGCTCCGAACCTGCCCCTCATAATAAGCAGCAACAACACTTGTAGAGTCCAAAACACGCCCCAGCTTCTTATCACTTACCGTAGCCAAAACATTACCCAAATGATTACTCAACTCAAACACCTTATTCCCCCTGTCTCCCTTGGCCGCTTCCAGCGCATAAGAAACAACACCAACAGCCATATTTTCAGGAATTTCAACGATTTCCAAGTAATTTTCCCAATTGTTTTGGAAAGTCTTCATTCCAATTCTACTAGAGCCATATAAGGGTACTACCCTAGCACAAGCTTTCCTAAATCTAGCAAAAACCCTATTTCAACCTTTCAAAGAACATTCTAAACTCCTAGCTCCCCCACTGCTACAAGATAAGAATTTCTATCTAATCCATTTATTTTCAATTGAAAATAAAAAGCATTCTAGGCCAATGGATGATATTTTTCCAACGCCTCTTGCAAGCTCTGAACCGCCTGCAATTGATAGCGTTCCGTGCTGCTCGCAAAGCGGTGGCCTAACATTTCTTGAACCTCCAAAAGCGGTTGATGCTGCAACCAATGCACAATGACACTACTCCGCCAATGCTCCAAATTTTGCAAGGCTGGCAACTGCTTTTTGACCTTGTCTAAAATGCTCTTAAACAAGCCTCGCAAGCTTCTGGAACTTCCACCAGTAACCAGTAATTTATCTGTTTCATAAGCTAATAACTGCGGTCTAACTTCATGGATATAGCTATCCAGCAACTTTATTTGATTGGCCTGTAATAACAATTCTCGGCTGTTGCTTTTTCCCACACTCGGAACGTTCAATATAGCTTTGTCTAAGTCTACATCTTCTAACTCCAAAGCGGCCAAATCACCAGCTCCCAAGGCTTGACAATGCAATAAACTCAATACAACTTTTGCCCGTATATCTCTCCCTTTTTTGCTCGGCCAAGCGTTCAAAACTCCCTCCAATTCCTGTATCTTTATCGGCTCATTTAGGGCATTTTCCGCCCCTCGTTTTACCCGAAATCCTCGCACTGGATTACTAGGTAACAGCCCCAAGCCTTCAATAATCTGCTCCACTGCTACCAAATATTTATTTATGCTAATTGGCTTCAAACCTTTGCTTTGTAAATGGCCCGTGTACTCCAATATCATGCTGTAATTTACTTGCTCTAAAGGAACATTTAATTGAGTTAGGTAAGTTTTAAAATACTCCCAATACTGCACTTTTCGCCTCAATGTATTGGCCGAATAATGTTGCTCTAAGTATGCTCTTATCTTCATCTTTTCTTCTTATTTAAATGCACATAAATTTGTGTGGAATTGAGCGTTTGATGCCCTAAAAATTGCGCTATTTGGTGGCTCGGCATGCCCGACTCAGACAAATGCGAGGCGATGGAATGCCGCAAAGTGTGCAAGCCCGTTTGTTCAAAATCTAATGCCCTTAACAATTGCTGAAAACTCTTGTACAAGACTTGATGACGTACTTTTTTGCCTCGGCTCGTCAATAGAAAATATAAGGTATCTTTGTCTGGATGGGCAAGCGGCCGAGCTACTTCCAAGTAGTAATTTAGGTCTGCCAAAACCGAAGCCGTGAGCGGCACTAATCGGCTCTTTCTCGTCTTACTCTCTCGCACCTGCAACAGCTTTTTATCTTGCCAAATGTCCTTGATTTCCAAATTACAAGCTTCATTTGCTCTAAGTCCGCAACCATAACACAAACCCAATATTGCTCGCTGTCGAATCCCCACAAACGTTCTAG
>CAYULH010000214.1:0-3208 GCA_964445645.1 uncultured Aureispira sp.
GTTAAAAATTGACCCCATAGCGCTGCTATGAGCTAAATTTTTGCCTTGATTACTTGCGTGAGCTCGCCTTTGGCTCGGTTAGAACTAAATTAGTACTCATTATCAACACAATTCCATTTTTAAACAACTTCTATTCTAAAATAGAACTATCATAGAGTTTAAATGTCTTTTGATCTAACACCATTAGATGTCCTTTGTGCCATCTAGCCCAGCCTTCGGAAGTACTAGTTAGTAATTTAGGCGTATCTTTTTGTAATAATAAAACCTCTGGTCTTGCTTCTTCGGTTGTGTTTTTTTCAGCAGTAGCATGTTGAACAACAACGGGGCTGCCAGCATTGGTAATTCCTACCAGATCGTAAGCACTGCCAGACGGCACGGCATATTGTTGCACTAGGCTGTAGTCATTGGTGTTTACGACAACGATTTCCTCAGAATTTTCGAGTGCTAAAAATAGCCCATTATCAGAAATAGCTAACTCGCTCACCTCTCGTTTTGGCAAGAGTGCGGTATTCGTTTGGTCTACAGGATTAAAGCTGTACAAACGAACCGAACTGTGCTTGTAGTAAAACAAGGCGGTGGCACTGCTGTAGGCTATATCTTTAGGATCTTCTAGCCCTTCTATCAATTGCTTGGACAATGGTTGGAGTTGTTCTACTTGATAGGCTACATTGCTGTAAGTGGCTTCATCAAAGGCTAGTAGGAGGTATTGATTGTTCCAAGGTTGCAATTGTACCAATTCGGCTACACCGTCCAAGGTATGCTCGGTTACAGAAGCATTGGCAGCTAAGTGTAGGTATCCTTGTTGGTAAGTAACGAATGCCTTGTCTTCGCCTTGGTAAAGAAAGTTTATTGGCTGTTGTTCTTTGGTTGCCGACCATTGAGCAACAGGTTGTACAGATGATGTTATCATGGTATTTGTATGTTTATGGGAAGGATTTTGACAGCTAAAAGTGATTAAAATTAGCCCTATCCAGAAATTCAAAAAAAAGGTTGATTGCATATTGTTATGATTCGCTAGGAATGCTATTTGGCTTTTTCTGCTTTGTCAATATAGTCATCCAACTCTTTAGATTCGTCTGTGCCATTATGCCCATACAAAGAATCACCTATGAGTGCTTCACTAGTAAAGTCATTGGTTTCAGAGGTGTAGGTATTTTTAACCCAGCCTTGGAATTCTGCATTCGTAGCTTTTTTCTTGATTAGACGTTCCCAAGCTGTTTTACCTGTACCACTCTGACAAGCAGCAAAAATTAAATACTGCAAATTACTACTTACTTTGTTAGGGTCAAAATCATTAGGGCCAATTGTTCCTCCGTCACTCGTCTGGATTACGCCATTTGATTTGTCAATACCATGCCCACTCCAATAGATTCCATACGATTTGGAATCATACAGTGCCGCCGTAAAGTCTGCCTTTGTGCCACTTTTATCATAAATAACCTTAAAACCTCGTTGAGCTGCATCAATTACATCATCCTCCAAGTCGGGCAATTCTTCATCTCGCATTTTTAGATCCTTGGCATTGTTGATTTTGTAGCCATAGAAGAAGTAGATGGTTTTGCCGTTGTGTTTTTTGGGGGTCAAAATAACCTTGGTGCCAGCTGTATTGGTGTCAAATTTTTGGACCGTTACCTTAGATTTGTCCACCTCCAAGTCTGTTCCATTAAATAGAGGGAAATACTGCGTTTTCTTTTTAGCTAAAGTGGCTTTAGCCGTTTTGATGGTGTTTAATAGTGTATCTAGCACCGTCTGTTCGGTTGCATCAATACCATCTTTCTTAAAAGCCTTGTAATACTGATTGTAAATCTTTTGCGTATCAGCTATAATTTTTTCTTGTTTTTTTATTTCATCGTAAAGTTCCATAGTTCTTTAGTTTGGTCGGTTATAAAGCATTTAGGTCTGCAATTGTTTTCTCAAGACGAGCCGTCAATTTTTTCATATTGTCCTGCATCTTATTCCGCATTTCTGGTGTTAGCGTAGTGCCACCTTGTCCACCTTCACTAATGGCTTCTAAGGTACTGTCAATAGCAGCTTGTATGCGATCAAAATCAGCTTTTTCGGTATCATCTAACTGGCCGTCTGCTTCTGCCTCCTCAATGATATTATCCAACAAACCTTGTATGTGTTCTACTTTTTGAGTGAGTTTTTGAGGGGCAACGCTGCCAATAACAGCTTTAATTTTTGCAAGACCTTGAATTAATTGCTCTACTTGGCGTTGATGTTTTGGGTTGGGGGTAGAGCGAGTAGTAGTTTCCTCTTCTGTAGCAGTGTCCTGAACGGTATCTGTACCCGTATCTGTATCACTAGTGCCTGTTTGAATACGTAAGATATTGCCATTTTTGTCTTTAAAATCCAATTCAGCTAACACCGCATCCATACTAGATTTTCTAGGGCCTTCCACTTTGCCTTCCAAACTCATAAAACATTCACTAGTTTCTGAGTTGGTGTTTTTGTAGGCAACCTTGCCACTAGTAGCCAACCATTTTTTCTTTTTGATACGATCTAGGCAGAGTGTCAAGAAGGTTACTTGTGCTTCTAGCAATTCTTTTTCGCCATCTTTAGCACTTTTGAGGGCTTTTTCTGCTTTTTTGAGTTGGGGTTCAATGTCTTTTTTCTGCATTCGAAAATCGCAGTTGTAAAAAAAGAAACTTCCTTTTTCTTCTTCTACAAACAAGAATGGCTTTTTGCCCGGTTTGGCCATGTTGGGCACACTGGCCTTAAATTCTACATCGGGCTTGGCAATCTTTTTCTTACCCAGAAATTCTAACATTAGGTTTAATTGGGCACTAGTTATACCTAGTACGGGTGCTAGAGCAGCACTATGCCCTGCAAGGTCTTTCAATTCCATAGTTTAGTTGATTTAAATTAGTTTCCTACTTGGTCGAGGAATCTAGGTCGATTTAAAGTACATGGAGCAATATATGAAATAAAAATGACATTTCCAACTCCCTTTTTATTCTTATAGCAGAAGCCTAACAATTAGGCAAAGAAGATTTTAATTTCAAATGCTTATAGATGTGCAACTCATAAAAAAAGCTTTTCAAATGCTGGATTTGAAAAGCCTTTTTGGGAAGGAGTATTTAAGAATAATACTTCGTGGATTAGCTCGCTTCGCTCGTGAGCTCACCTACGGTTCGGGTTTTTACTTTACTGAGAGGCTGTCGAGAAAGTAAATTTTCGACAGCCTTGTTAATATCTGCTATTTTGC
>CAYULH010000215.1:0-3197 GCA_964445645.1 uncultured Aureispira sp.
ACGTGGCTTTTGATGGCCGAACCATTCCATTTGAAGCCGCCCAATTTGATGTAGCCATCTTGTGTGATGTACTGCATCATGATTTTGAATATGCAGAACGTTTGGTACAAGAAGCCTGTAGAGTGGCTCGATATGTTTTGATTAAGGATCACTTTGAATATGGCCTAATCTCTCGTCAAAAATTGCGCCTAATGGATTTTGTAGGCAATTGGGGCTATGGGGTCTCTATTCCCGATCGTTACTTCTCTCAAAACTCCTATCAAGAATTGTTGCAGCAAATAGATAAGGTGCAAGAAATAGAGCGTATATGTCCTATTCCACTGTATCAACACAATGTTGTGTTCAACACCATCTTTCCAGGAAAACTGCAATTCATCTCTGTATTAGAACGTCAATAAGGCAACTAGCTTTTCTTACCTTCAATTATTCGTCCTTCTTATCCATTGCTTCTTAACTTGTTTAGGGAGTTTATCATATTGCACACCTATGTCAAATCAACTTTCTAAAGGGCAACTTTGGGGCAGTTTCTTGTTCCTTGGTTTATTTTTTTGTATGCCTGCCTTCTATAATAAATTCCCATTGTTATTTCCCGATAGCCACAATTATATTGTACGAGGCTTTACCAACACCTTGGATGATGCCCGAACTTGGTTTTACAGTGGTTTTGTAAGACACGTAAGTTTGGCAGAACTCCCTTGGTTGATTGTTTGGGTACAAGGAATGCTCTTGTCCATTACCATTTACTTGATGTTTCGTGCCTTTTATCAGCAACAACACCATAGGTATTTATTTGTAGTGTATAGCCTTTTGTTGGGGAGCACTACTGCTGCCTCTTGGCATGTCAGTCATTTGATGCCCGATATTTTTACCTCTATTGTTATTATGAATTACTGTTTGCTCTTGTTGGGACATCGGCTTAGTCGTATAGAGCAAGCCACGGCCTTCCTATTATTGGTCATGGGATTGGGGATGCACAACATGCACTTTTTGATTGCATTGGGATTAACAATGCTCTTATTGCTAGGGCGTTTGTGGAAACCTTGGAAGCCAATCTATCAACAACTAAGAATTACGTACAAACGAATGGCACTGATTGTACTTTGCTTAGTGAGCAGTTATTTGTTGGTTTGCAGCTTGCACTATACACGGGCCAATGGCTTGTTTATGGCTACTAGAGGCAGTTCTATTTTTTTATTTGCCAGATTGTGTGACTTTGGAATTGCTCAAGCTTATTTAGACGAGCATTGTGAGGAAAATGCTACGGGCATTTGTAGTGCCAAGGAAGAATTAGGTCAAAGCATTCAGTTCTTATGGGGCGATTCTTATCTAAATCGAAATAGAGGTTTTCATGAAGACAACCAAATCTATTTTAGCAATTACAACAAAAAAATCCTAACCACCCCTAAATATCTCAAACAGTATATCATTCGCTCTGTAGAAGCTACATTAATGCAATTGACAACTTTTGAGCAAGAGCAGCCGACCTCCGATGAGTGGATATTAGCTGCTATTGACAATCATTATCCCGTTTATTCTATTGCTGCTCGTTCGAGTTTGCAAGGAACAAAAAGCTATGCCCCTGCCATTATTAACTTCAAAAATGCGCTTCAAATGATGGTTTTACTAGGGGCTTTACTGGCATTATTGTATTTGTTTGGGGGGACTAATAATGCTATAGAATACAAGGCTGTTGCCCTAATAATTATAATGAGTTTGTTGATTAATGCCTTTATTGCTGGAGCTGCTTCGGGGGTATATCCTCGCTACCAAAGTAGAATTGCTTGGCTAATAACACTGCCTGCCTTTTGGTATGTTCATGATAAATTCAGCTATTTCCTAACTACAATGCAAACACTCAAAAAACAATAACAGATGCAAAATACTATAGAATTAACCATATTAATGCCTTGCCTAAACGAAGAACTAACCCTAGGCACTTGTATTAAAAAGGCCAAAAAATTCCTAGAACAACATCAAATCAAAGGCGAAATTGTCATTGGCGACAATGGAAGCACCGACAACTCCATAGAAATAGCCCAATCACTAGGGGCACGAGTGGTCAATATTCCCCAGAAAGGCTATGGCAGTGCCCTCATTGGGGGCATCCAAGCAGCTCAAGGAACCTATATCATCATGGGCGACTCAGACGATAGCTATGATTTTTCTAATCTAATGCCTTATGTAGAGCAATTGAGAAAAGGCTATGATTTGGTTATGGGCAATCGTTTTAGGGGAGGGATAGAAAAGGGAGCCATGCCGTTTTTGCATCGTTACTTGGGCAATCCTGTGTTGTCCTTTATAGGGCGTTTGTTTTTTGGAACCAACATCAAGGATTTTCACTGTGGCTTGCGTGGATTTAATAGAGCACGGATGCTATCGGTGGGCTTGGAATGCTCAGGAATGGAGTTTGCCTCCGAAATGGTGGTCAAATCCATCCTCAATGATTTCAAGGTAACAGAAGTGCCCACCACACTGTCCAAGGATGGGAGAGACCGGCCGCCCCACCTCAATACTTGGCGCGATGGCTGGCGACATTTGCGTTTTTTGTTGTTGTACAGCCCTGCTTGGCTCTTTTTGTACCCCGGTTTGTTTTTGTTTGTATTTGGAATAGTCCTAACCACAGCCTTGTTGATTCAACCCATTCAGTTATTGGGCGTAGAACTGGACGTACACACCATGGTGTACAGTGGAGCCAGTGCCTTTATTGGCTTGCAATTGTTGTTCTTTTTTGTCTTTTCCAGAACTTATGCCAGTCTCAATGGCTTATTGCCCAAGGGCAATTTCTACAATTTCTACCAACATTCCTTCTCCCTAGAAAAAGGCTTAATCATAGGGGCGTTGCTCTTGATTGTAGGTTTGGTATTGGCTCTAGTGGCATGGACGAGTTGGCAAGCCGTAGATTTTGGCAATTTACAACCTCGTGAAACTTTGCGCTTGGTGCTCCCTTCGGTTTTTTGCATTATTGGCGGCGTACAAATTGCACAAAGTAGCTTCTTGTTGAGTATTTTGGAATTGAAGCGGTAGTGAAGTTATATTTTAAATAGAAGCTCTCCATGTTTAAGATGATTTACTGCTACGACATATCTATTATCTCGACTCAAATTTACCTCAATTTCTGAAACATTGAACTCTATATTATTATGAATTTTATTAATTAGTATTTTGCATTTATAAATTTCTATAATTTAAATATTTTT
>CAYULH010000216.1:0-3051 GCA_964445645.1 uncultured Aureispira sp.
AATTAGATACAAGATGATTTTTTAGCTTTTTTGTACTCGCAAAGCGATCTGACTTTCTTTGTACAGTGTACAAAGGAATCAGTAAAGTAAAAAATCCACGAAGTATTACTACAATTAATATGACAAAAATAGCAAAAAATAAGCTGAAAGTGGCCTTGGCTCAAATTGCTCCTGTATGGCTCAATAAGCTCAAAACATTGGAGAAAGTAGAAAAATCTATCCTAGAGGCTGCCCAAGAAGGGGCTGAGTTGATTGTTTTTGGAGAGGGGTTAGTGCCGGGGTATCCTTTTTGGTTGGCACTGACAGGAGGTGCCGAATGGAACAAAACAATTGTGAAGGAGTTGCACGCACATTATGCACGCAATAGTATAGTAATAGAGCAAGGGGATTTGGATGCCATCTGTGGATTGGCTAAACAGTACCAGATGGCGGTTTATTTGGGCATTATTGAGCGGCCGCTAGATCGGGGAGGGCATAGTTTGTATGCCTCTTTGGTGTACATTGATCCACAAGGGCGTATTCAGTCTGTTCATAGAAAGCTACAGCCTACTTATGATGAGCGGTTGACATGGGCACCGGGAGATGGCAATGGTTTGCGGGTGCATAATCTCAAGGAGTTTACAGTAGGTGGGCTTAATTGTTGGGAAAACTGGATGCCTTTGCCTAGAGCGGCTTTGTATGGGCAAGGGGAAAATTTGCATATTGCGGTATGGCCGGGGAGTGAGCACAATACCAAAGATATTACTAGGTTTATGGCTAGAGAGGGGCGTTCGTTTGTGGTTTCGGTGTCGTGCTTGATGAAAAAAAGCGATTTTCCAGCAGATACGCCTCATTTGGAAGCCATATTAGAGCAAGCCCCAGCAATTTTGACCAATGGGGGTTCTTGTGTAGCAGGGCCTGATGGCGAATTTATTGTACCACCAGACACTACTACAGAAGGCAATATTTATGCTGTGTTGGATTTTGATCGAATTTATGAGGAACGTCAAAATTTTGATGCGGTTGGGCATTATTCTCGTCCAGATGTTACCCAATTGCAGGTAGACAGGACAAGGCAGAGTACCTTGAAATTTAAGGATGGATAGGGTTTACCCCCTAAATCCCTTGCCTTGTTGGACCAATTGTGCATAAGCCTTGGCAAAATAGGTCAAAATCACATCGGCTCCTGCCCGTTTGATAGACATAAGCATTTCGGGCATGGCCTGTTCAAAATTGAGCCAACCATTCTGACAAGCAGCCGTAAGCATGGCACATTCACCACTTACATTATAGGCAGCAATCGGAATATCTGCATATTCTTTGAGTACATGTATAATATCCAAATAGGGGAGTGCAGGTTTTACCATCAGGTAATCTGCACCCTCTTGTATATCTAGGCTGGCCTCTATCAATGCCTCACGCTTGTTGGCAGGATTCATTTGGTAGGTCTTTTTGTCGCCTGCTTTGGGGGCAGAATCTAGAGCATCTCTAAACGGCCCATAAAAAGCAGAGGCATATTTGGCCGTGTAAGACATAATAGACACATCCAAATAGCCTGCTTCGTCCAATTCTTCTCGCATAAATCCCACACGACCATCCATCATATCAGAAGGCCCCAAAATATCGGCACCAGCTTGTGCTTGCGCCACCGCCATTTTGCCCAATATGGGCAAGGTTTCATCATTGAGAATAACACCATCCGAAACCAAACCATCGTGGCCATCTGAGCTGTAGGGATCCATGGCTACATCTGTCATTAGGCAAGTTTCTGGAAAGGTTTCTTTGATTTTGCGTAAAGCATGCAAGTAAAAATTGTCCTCGGCATAACTATAGCTCGCTATTTTGTCTTTGAGCGAATCATCCACAGCAGGAAAGAGTACAAAAGTACGCAAGCCCAATTCTAGGCAAGCTTCAATTTCGGGCAGCAAACGATCGAGCGACCACCTGTAATTGCCCGGCAATGAAGGCACTTCTTCTTTTTTGTTGTGTCCGTCATACAAAAAGAAAGGATAGATTAAGTGTTGGACGGCTAGTTGTGTTTCTTGTGCATGAAAACGTACAGCAGCACTTTTGCGATTGCGTCTAGGTCTTTGATACATAGCTATAAGGTATGAATGAAGCAGAGGAGGAGGTGGTGGTTTCTACGAGAACAAACTGGTTTGATAATAGAAGAACCAAATAAAGCAGTAGATGACGGTAGGCACCATTATGCCCCGAATAAACTCTTCCATGTAACGTTTGTTGGCGATATAAGTTGGTATTAGATTAAAACAAAAGGCCATCAGTACCAAGGTACTTTCCTTAAAACCTGTCCAGAGAAACTTATCATTGCCTGTAACACTCACAGAATCAGAGTTGACCAGTGCTCCATCTACATAATTGATAAAAACAAAGGCGATTAGGGGCAGGATAATTCCCATAGCAAAACCGTTTATAAATTTATTTTTTAGCATGGAATAGATTTAATGTAAAAAGGAAGATGGTTTGAATAATAAAAAGTTGAGTATAGGACAACCGAGTAGTGCAAGCTCCTACAAATAAAAAATAATCTTGCCTTACAAGCTGCAAAAATAGAAATTTTTTCTGACTACTACTTTTCAATAGTCATCCAAATACAAATACCCATTATTTCACCCCTTCACAACCCGAAGGCTCAACGAATGCTAAACACCGCACTCCCCACCAGCACGCCATCTTGCCGCACCTCCAACACATACCAGCCCCCCAACAATTCCCACACAGGAAAAATATAGGTCTTGTCGGAAATATCCCTAGCAGTATGGCTTTGAATAACTCTACCTTGTGCATCCAAAATTCGAAAGGTCAATTTCTCCCCAACTTGCTTATTTCTATACAAAACATTCAAATAATCTACGGCTGGGTTTGGATAAAGCTTTAGCTCCGCTTGGGGCTGGGCATGGAGCGGCAAGATGCTAGTGGTAGTATCAGGTAAATGGCAACCCGGTACTAGGCAGCCGTGTTGGTCTAACTTGAGGAGCCAGCCTTGTTGGTAGGCTCCCTGCCCCGAGCCTTGCGCTTGCCCACAAATCAAGAAGCCGCCGTCTTTGGTTT
>CAYULH010000217.1:0-2816 GCA_964445645.1 uncultured Aureispira sp.
AAAACCGAACCGTAGGTGAGCTCACGAGCGAAGCGAGCTAATCCACGAAGTATTATTTTAATTATTAATATGAATCAAGAAGAACCACAGGAACATTTACTAGAGGACTCCAATAGTGCAACGATGCAAGAAGAAGAGGAAGCTGGCGTACTCCGATCCATTAGTCCTTTTAGGATTTTTTTGGCAGCACTGATAGGCTTAGGCGTGGTCGTCTATATGTTTTACAAGGATTTTAATTTAGAAGAATTTAGTAAAATCACCTTCAATAGTCATGTGTATTTTTGGCTGGGAGGAGCCGTGTTTTTTATGTGTTTCCGCCATTTTTGCTATATGACCCGTTTGCGTATTATTACCAATCAGTTCTTTAGCTGGCGCAAAAGTTTTGAATTGGTGATGATGTGGGAGTTTAGCTCGGCAGTCACCCCCACTAGTGTAGGGGGCGCAGCAGTAGCTATGTTTGCCATTGCCCAAGAAAAACTAGCTGCCGGAAAAACCGCCATGATTGTTTTGTACACAGTTATTGTAGATACCTTTTCGTTTTTATCGGCACTTTTGGTTTTTTTCTTAGTATTTGGGCCCATTATGATTCAGCCCGAATCCAATACTCTCAGTCATTTGATCAATGAAAGCCAATGGGGCGTAGCCTTTTTCTTGGCTTATGGCCTAATGATGGTTTATGGAGGCATATTTTTTTATGGCGTATTAATCAATGCCAAGCGTTTGGAAGCCATTTTGTTGTGGTTTTGCAAATTGCCCTTTTTGAGACGCTTTCGTGAAAAAGCCATTAAGATTACAGATGATATGGATTTGGCTTCGGCCGAATTGCGCCAACAAAAATGGACCTTTCACTTAGGCACGTACCTTTCTACTATGTCGGCTTGGGCCTCTCGTTTTATGGTGCTCAATTGTTTGATTATTGCTTTTGTAGCGTTCTCGCCCAATCCAGAGGTGCAGGGGCATTACAATGCCTTTATGGAAGGGCAGTTGAATCTGGGGACTTTTTGGCAACAGGTATTTATTTATGCACGCCAACAAGCCATGTATGTGATTATGGCCGTAATGCCTAGCCCCGGCGGAGCAGGCGTAGCCGAATATGCCTTCAAGACCTTCCATTATGATTACATTCCTACTGATTTGACCAATATAGCTTCAGCAGGAACGTTAATGGTAATTATGGCAACTATTTGGAGAGGATTGACTTATTACGTGTATTTATTGGTCGGGGCTATTGTTGTACCCAACTGGGTGAGCAAAATCATTCTGAGAAATCAACAAGAAGCGCGTCTTGCCCGTGCCAAACAAACTCCTCAAGGACATTCGTAATTTTAGACCAGTATGAATTTATTAAAATTAAGTTGGAGTTATCTCAAAGCCAAGCCCTTTGCTACATTGCTAAGTACTATCTTGGTAGCCTTGGGCGTGAGTTTAACTTCTATTTTGTTTTTGCTCAATGAGCAGTTTCAAGATCGTCTGTATAAGAATATTAAGAATATTGACCTCGTGGTGGGCGCAAAGGGAAGCCCTTTGCAGATGATTTTATCGTCTGTGTATCACATTGATGCACCCACAGGAAATATTCCACTCAAGGAATCGTTTGCAGTAACTAAGAATCCTTATGTAGAAAAAGCAATTCCTCTAGCCTTGGGTGATAGTTATAATGGATTTAGAATAGTGGGAACAGACAGCCAGTATGTCGATCATTTTGGAGCCAAAGTGGCTCAAGGCCGCCGTGTAGAGCGTGATTTGGAGGTGGTAGTGGGCGATCGTGCTGCCCGCCAATTGAACCTAAAATTGGGCAATACCTTTTTTGGCTCGCATGGCTTGGTGCAAGATGGAGGGCATGTGCATGAGACTTACGCTTATGAGGTCGTTGGCATTTTGGAACCTACCAATTTGGTATTGGATCAATTGATTATTACCACCGTGCCGACTGTTTGGCGTATGCACGAGGATCATGGACACGACCACGGTGAGGAAGAACATGACCACGAAGAGCATGACCACGATCATGCAGGCCATGACCATTCGGGTCATGACCACAATCACGACCACGATGGGCATAATCATGATGACCACGACCACGATCACAGTCATGGAGGACACAGCCACGGACATGGGTACAACCATGCCCAACACGACCACAGCCACCAGCACAAAAATCCAGTCAATTTGCCACCCATTTCTAAAGAAGGGAAGGAGGTAACGGCCTATTTGGTGCAGTACAAAAAAGATGGGGAGGGTAATACCTCTATGCGTGCCACGGTAGAAGCTCCCATGATTATTGATGACAATACCAAAAGTATGGGCTATGCCAAGCCTGCGATAGAATTGCAACGTTTGTTAGAAATGACAGGGGTTGGGATGGATTTTTTGAGAGCGTTGGCCTTGATTATTATTCTAATTTCTGCTTTTAGCATGTTTATTTCTTTGTACAGCTCGCTCAAGGAACGCCGCTATGAAATGGCCTTGATGCGTGTACAGGGCGCACGTCCTGCCCAGTTGTTTGTGATGATTATAATAGAAGGTTTGTTGGTGGCCTTGGTTGGTTTCTTGGCAGGCATTATTATTAGTCACTTGGGAATGGAAATCATGGCGGCCCAATTGGAAGATACTTACAAGTATACGTTTACGGGCTGGGTCTTTTTGTTGGAAGAAGGATTGTTGTTCTTAGGAACACTGCTCATTGGCTTTTTGGCGGCTGTACTACCTGCTGTGCAAGCCTATCGTGTGGATATTTCTGCTACCTTATCAGAAGGATAATTATTGAAGTTGTTTAAATTTAGCCTAATGTCGCTAATGAAGGCCAATTTTGCCCT
>CAYULH010000218.1:0-2744 GCA_964445645.1 uncultured Aureispira sp.
ACAAGATGCTTTTTTATCTTTTTTGTAAAAAAAGTAAAAAATCCACGAAGTATTAATAGATAACATTTGATAAAATATAATCTGGTTAGAGTATGGTTCATCCATATCCATTCCTGCTAGTAGGGGTACTAGCAGGATTTTTTATGCCAATTTTTGGGCTTTTTGGTCTTGCAAGTAAGCTTTTAGCCACGCTGCATCATCGGGCGAAAAATTGACTTCTACAGGCAAAACATAAATCTGAAGCACTATAGAAGGCTCCTGTTTAAGCACAGCACGCAATCTAGTGGCATCTTTTTGGGTAGTAATAATAAGCTTATTGGCAGCATTGGCTTGCACCTTTTGCAGATCCTTGGCAGTAAAAAGATGATGATCGGGAAAAGCATACTCGGTCAATTTATGCTTGTTCAAATACTTTTTTAGAGCAGTCGTATCTGCAATGGCTGTGAGCAATAAAATATCTTGTGCAGTTGTGAGCGAAGGGCCTGTTGCTCCTGTCCACAACTCATACAAGGGCTGGTAAGACAACCAAGAGAAGAGTACTTTTTGATGAGGCAATGGCTTGATTGCTGCCAAATAAGCATGGCGAGTGCCGGCTCCCAAGCTTGGAGGTGACTGGGTTACTATGATGACCTCTGCACGCTTATAACCACTTCTAAATTCTCGCAATTGCCCAAAAGGCAATACCTCTTGCCGAAAGAATGGCGCACCAAAAGTGGTGAGCATCAAGGTGCAATCTGCCTGAATGCCCCAATGCTGCATGGCATCGTCCAAGAGTACTTGCTCCAGCTCAGGCTGCTTTTGCAAGGCCGCCCGAATGCCTTTGGCGCGTTGTTCTGCCACCACTACAAGGGCGTTGGGATATGCCCACTTAAACTGTAGTGGCTCGTCCCCTACTGCCCGAACAGGACTGTCTACTTCTACCCATTGCAGCCCTTTGGTTTGGCGGCCATAGCCTCTGCTAACCATAGCCGTGTATGCTGTCTGCCCCAGCAATTGTTGCAAATAAAGTACGTGGGGGCTTTTGCCTGTTCCTCCAACCGACAAATTCCCCACAGTCACTACAAATGGCGCAAACTGATGCTGCTTCAAAGGCCCATAGACATAAGCTGCTCTATGCAGCCAAGCTCCCAAGCCATACAGCCAGCCCAAGGGGCGACCAATTATTAATAAAAAATACTTATTACGAAAAAAAGCAGTAGACATAAGGGCTTGATTAGATTAAAAATGCTCTACCACCATCTCCTTGAGCGGGTCACACCACAGTATAGAATAATGTCCAATATTATCCAACTCTATCAAATTGGCCCTAGCCCCAAATGCCTTTTGTACCTTTCGAGAATCCTCAATAGGTATAATTTTATCAGTCTTGGAATGCACGATTACCACCTCCTTCAAGCTATCTGTCAAATGTACACTATAATCATCCACATTCATGACCTCAACCGATTCGCCCGTGTCTGCCTCTACTTTTTGGATGACTTTTTTGATGGTTCTATCTGTCACCCCCAAATAATCGGCCACTCCCTGTAGACGATCTTTAAAGTTGTAAGGTGTAGTTACTACCAACCATTTTTTGACGAGCAATTCAGGATGTCTAGCCAAGCCATATAGGGTAGAAATGCTTCCAAAAGAATGACTAATGAGGTAATTGGGTTGGTATTTTTCCATAAAAAAAGTCGCCACCTCTCCCATCTCAAACATGCTCGTATTGCCCTTGCTGCTTCTACCATGAGAAGGCCCATCATAAGAAACTACATAGTAATTTTTCTCTAATAAAATATCGACCAACGCTCCAAAATTGCCTGCTTGCCCTTCCCAGCCATGTATCATCAATATCGTCTCGTTTTTAGGCTCGCCCCAAGCATACGTCTGCAATTCAAAATCGCCATAAGTTACTCGCTCTCTATGGGAACGATCCAAAATAACTTCCTCAAAATCACGTAGTTTTCTAATATTGGGATTGGACATAAAGTGATACACCTGATTGGCCAAAAAACTCGGCCAAATGCGATCCATTGTCTTAAAATATAGTCGTTGTAACATTATTGTATAGTGTATAATTTAGAATAAAGTCATTGGTAATCTACAATAACACCTTTGCTTTTTTATTCTCTTGTCTCCAAAAAGCATGACGATCCTCAAATGTTGCGCTTCCCTCAATGGGCAATAAAACCTGTTGCAATAATTCCATCAAATCTTCAGGATGTTCCGCTACCTTTTGCTCCTTTACGCCTACTGCTACAAACTGCGCCCACAAGAACGCCTTTAATTCTTGTTTCTTGACATCCCACATACGAATTTCTACGCCTGTATGGCGTTTTGATAATTGAGTCAATTGTGAGTCAATACACACCGTTTCCCAGACATAAGCAGGTTTTAAATAGGCAATTTGCTGCTGTGCCACCACCCACCCCAAATTTCTTTGTTGTGCTATATCTACAAAATTCAACCCGTAGGCATCCTCTACCTGATCTTCTCGGGCATTGTGCATATAATCTATATACTTACTGTTGTTTAAATGCTTGTAAGGATCGGCATCCTGAAAACGGACACGGGTAGAACTACTTAAAATTTTTGGTAATTCTTTCATGATTTTTGATTTGTATTTTAATAATAGACATTATTACGAATGGAGTTGTACAGGGATAAAAAGTGAGATTTTTTCATCAGTCAAGGCAAAAATTTAGCCCATAGCAGCGCTATGGGGTCAATTTTTAACGAAGAGTGAGGGAAAAAGATGCTTT
>CAYULH010000219.1:0-2717 GCA_964445645.1 uncultured Aureispira sp.
CGCTTCCAAGGCTAGAGCCAAATTGATGGGCTCAAACGCATTGAGTCCATAAATTTGTTGGGCATTGGCGGTATGTTTGGGCTGAATGCCTGCTCCTGCACAAAAATAAATCACGGCACAGTCCAATAGGGCTTCTATCTCTAAAGGCGTGCTTGGATAATCGTAGGCTATCCATTGGTGGGGCGCATCTAGTTCAATGGTTTGGCGACTGTAGCAATGAAAAGTGGGCGGCTGGGGCGTGGTGCTCCATTTTTTGAAAAGAGCATTGGCCAAAAAAGAGGTTGCGCCAATAATAGCAAGGTGCATGGTTCCAAATTGTTTTGGTGGTGTAAACACATTTTTAGAGGGCAAAGATATACAAAAGAAATTTTTGTTTTGTACTTCCTTCTAAAACATAAAAACAGAATAGTACTTTTGCAGGGAACTATTTGCAAGATTAATTTTAATTCTATTCTAATTCTAAGACAAATCACAAACAATGTACGACGCACTACTCCACAAAGAAACTAAATTAGCAGTAATTGGATTGGGCTACGTGGGCTTGCCTATTGCACTGGCTTTTGCCAAAAAACTAAGTGTGGTGGGTTTTGACATCAATGCCGCACGAGTGGCGCAAATGCAGCAAGGCATTGACCCTTCTCAAGAATTGGAATCGAGTGCTTTTGAGGGGGCAGATATTCAGTTTACGGCCAATATAGAAGATTTGAGGCAAGCCCGTTTTTATGTGGTGGCCGTGCCTACGCCCATTGATGCCTCCCGCACGCCCAATCTCAAACCCTTGTTGTCGGCTACCAGAACCGTGGCAAAAGTACTCAAAAAAGGCGATTGTGTGGTGTTTGAATCAACGGTTTATCCTACTTGTACGGAGGAAGATTGTTTGCCTATTTTGGAAGAATTATCAGGATTGAAGTTGCACCAAGACTTTAGTATTGGGTATTCGCCTGAGCGTATCAATCCCGGTGATAAGGAGCGCACCATTGAGAAAATTATCAAAGTAGTATCGGGGAGCAATGCCGAGGCGTTGGATTTGGTCGCCAAAGTCTATGAGTTGATTATAGAAGCAGGCGTGTATAGAGCCAGCAGCATTCAGGTGGCCGAGGCCGCCAAGGTGATTGAGAATACCCAACGTGATCTCAACATTGCTCTGATGAATGAGTTGTCTATTATTTTTGACAAAATGAATATTCCCACCCTAGAAGTGCTCAAAGCAGCAGGCACCAAGTGGAATTTTCTCAATTTTTATCCCGGCTTGGTCGGTGGGCATTGTATAGGGGTAGATCCGTATTATCTGACCTTCAAGGCACAACAATTGGGCTACAATCCACAAGTTATTCTCAGTGGTAGACGCATCAATGATACAATGGCCAGTCATGTGGCTACTCGTTTGGTGCAGTTGATGTTGCAAGAGAACAAACCCATCAACGGGGCCAGAGTCTTAGTCAAAGGCATTACCTTCAAAGAAAATGTGTCAGACATCAGAAATTCTAAAGTAGCTGATTTGGTAAAGGCACTCCAAAAATTCTTGATAGAGGTAGAAGTAGTAGACCCCCATGCTTCGGCCGAACAGGTAGAGGAAGAGTATGGTTTTGGCTTGGTAGAACAGCCCACCGGCCAGTATGATGCCATTGTGGTGGCTGTAGCCCACCAAGAATACAAGCCTTTGCAGTTGTCTCAATTCAAGCAGTGGAGTCAAGGCAAATTGATTTTGGTGGATCTCAAGAACCTATATACCCATCAAACTGCTGATGATTGCACCATTTGGAGCCTCTAAGCCTCCTGTATCAACAATTTAGTCCTGCTCTTTTCTTATCTTTGTTTTATAAAGAATAGAACTATCTAATTATGTCCTGTTGTCAAGTGCTATCTTGAAGCATGCTTCAAGCCTTTGACAACCAGCAAACGTCTATGGTATATCGTTCTATAGATAAAACCTCTTATTGTATTATTCTACTTGTCTTGTTTATGAAAACTCTTTTTGGTTTACTTCTTTGTTTTTGGATAGGAATAGCTGGTGTATTGGCCCAACCAGTAGTTAATTTGGGGGCAGATACATCCATTTGTGCTAGTGCCTACACGTTACAAACAACTAATGCAGGTGCTACCTTTTTGTGGAATACAGGAGCTACTTCTTCTTCTATTATTGCAACGAATTCTGGCTTGTATTGGGTAGAAGTGACCGACGGAACGGGAACAACTAGAGATAGTATTGTATTGACCTTGAATCCTCCCCCTGTACTTACCGCTTCCTTGCCAGCCGATACAGGATTGTGTCAAGGCGTGCAGCAATTGTCGGTACAGGCAGGATCAGGTGTGGTACAATGGTTGGATAGTTTCAATCAGGTCATTGCCATTGGAGACACGATTAATTATTTAGTGACAGACACCACGTTATTATGGTATCGGGCAAGTGATTTTGTGCCTTTGGGCAATACTTTTGGGCGTTCGTTGAGCAGTGCAGGGTCGGGTTTTGCGGCGGCGGTGCCACGGGGTATTGTTTTTAATGTGAATGAATATTTGCGCCTAAATAGTGTGCAAATGGAAGTGAACAATGGCCCGTTTACGGCCGATATAGAGATTCGAGATGGGCAAAACAACCTATTGTACAGCCTTCCAATTGCTTTTGCCAATGCTGGGCAGCATACCGCTGTATTGAATGTGGATTTGCCAGTAGGCAATAATTACAGCATGACCTTGCAAAATATAGCAGGCGGACAAGC
>CAYULH010000220.1:0-2680 GCA_964445645.1 uncultured Aureispira sp.
TGTATCCCAAAACGTACTAAACGTTTCTTCTTTTTCCACATCTAATGTTGCTGAAGTCATATTTTGACCTTCTATACTAACAACTACATATGTTTCAATAGCTGTGTTCCAGTCATGCTCAAGATCAATGAATATTTGGTTGATTTTTCCAAGTGTGAAGTTTGCGAAACGTACTTGTTGTAGTCTAAATATTGGTCTTCCCACACTGATGGTTTTTTCTACCTTTGTTGTTTTTTTGACGCATTTTCTTTGCGACACTCGGTTTTACATAATGTTCTTTCTTACGAGCAATGCCCCAGAGGTGATCGCCTCTGACTACTTTGTAGGATATTACTGGAGGAGCATCAATCCATTCATTAAGAGCTTGCTGCATCCTGTTATGAACTTTATCGAAAAATTCAGGTAATGCGCTTATTTTATTCATCTTTAAAGCATCAAGATCAGCCTGTCTGTCAGCTTTAGGACTTTCTTTTCTTTTGATTTTACCATCAAGCTCGTTGACTGCATTTCTAAAATTGTCAACATCACTTCTGGTTGCACCAACAAGTGCATACAGTTCATCTATACATTCTTCAGGATCCTGAAGTCCAGCTTTTACTGTGTTAGGATTTTCCATATCCTTTTTCAAGGTTTCAATCTCATCCTGTTGGGACATAATATAAAGTGTAAGCTCTTCTATTTTTTGAAGTAGAATTTTATCCATTTCACCAATTTGCAGTTAATGAATCTTCACAAAACAATACTTATAGTAGGCTTGCTAATAGTAATAACGGCTTGTCAGTCCTCTCGTAGTATGGTCAATACCAAATTATTTTATGGCATTTGGAAAGTAGACGCATTTAAATTTAGAGAGGGAGAGCGTATGAAAATTATGCCGGGAGCCTATATGGGCTATCCCCAGTATGAGTTCAACAAAGAAGGCAAACGTATCAAAACACTCCATGAAGAACCAGCCCCACCACCCGAAATAGTGGCTTATGCTCTACGAAATGATAGTATTATTTATCCTAACAATCCCAAATTGCCAGCCGTAAAGATTCTTAAATTGACCAACGATAGCTTGGTTTTGAGAAGTGAAAAGCTGGATTGGCATCTGTATAGAGGAGAATAAATACCTGTACCTTTTTTTAATACTTCGTGGATTAGTGCGCTTCGCTTATGAGCCAGCAAGCTGGGTTAGCTCGCTTTGTTACTCACGTTGTTCGTGAGCTCGCAGGCTCGGTTCGCTCGTGAGCTCACCTACGGTTCGGTTTTTTACTTTATTGATTCCTTTGTACACTGTACAAAGGAAGTCAGATCGCTTTGCGAGTACAAAAAAGCTAAAAAAAGCATCTTGTATCTAATTGATTATCAGTCTTTTGTAACTTTGCTTATTTTTTTTGTAATAAATTAATAATCAATTAGATACGATTTCCAGCGAAGTAAGGTTTTTTGGTACAAAAATAGAATAGAATAACAAAGGAAAGTTCCCCAATCGTTAAACAACACTTCCTATCCTTGAGTAATGGTTCAAAATAATCTTGACCATTTACCCAAGGATTATCATTGAAAATTGAAAATTAGTATTATGCAAACAACATTTAGACTAACTATTCTTGTAAGCCTTTTTGCTCTATTGTGGGCGTTACCCAATGCACAAGCTCAAGACAAAGACGACAAAAAAATCGCAAAGACCCTAACCAAACAGCGTTCTTGGAAATGCAAAAGTCTCCGAATTGATGGCAGAGAGGTCAATGTGCAGGCCATTGTTGGCGATGTAATTATGGACTTTTTTGTGCGAAAAGAAGAAAACAAAGTGACCGTAACCAATAAAAAAGGTGAAGAGGTCAAGAAAGTGGTCAAGGAAAAGGTGAATGTTTTCCAAATGGAAATGGGCGGTAGCGACCGTATTTTTAATTATAACATCAAACAAGATTCTGTAAAGTTTATTGGCCTAAAAGGCTGGAACGATTACCGAATTGTACGGGCAGACAAAGACGAAGTAGTCTTAGAGCATGTATTGGATGATAGTTTGATGCGTTGGACAATGGTGCCCAATGAGGAAGCAGATTCCAAAAAGAAGAAGAAAAAATAAAATTGCAATGGGGTAAGTAGTTGATAGCTGCTTACCCCATTTGCTTCGATAGTTGTACAATAGCCCCCAAACCCTACTCAGGATTCTACTTAAAAAATAAAAATCACCTAAAATTAGGCGGGGCAAAATTCATTAAAAAACGGAACAAAAAATAAGGATTTATTCCTGTTTTAAACCTGAAATTTTGGCTACTTTGGGCTATTATCAAGAAAAAAATACCGACCAAAACTATTTTTTTTAAAATAGTTTTGGAACTTCCGCAAAAGTTGCTAGTTTTGGGATGTTGTTACTAAACAATGGACAAGTTACTACCCTGCTGAAGAGCAAGATTGTCCAGCGTTATGGAATATAATTGATTGATTTTTGGTGATTCATGGTTTGTCGAAGCTTGCTTTGACAAACCTTTTTTTATGAATACACCTTAATTTTTTTGCAATTATGGTTGGTAATAATACTTCGTGGATTAGTGCGCTTCGCTTATGAGCCAGCAAGCTGGGTTAGCTCGCTTTGTTACTCACGTTGTTCGTGAGCTCGCAGGCTCGGTTCGCTCGTGAGCTCACCTACGGTTCGGTTTAGCTCGCTTCGCTCGTGAGCTTGGCGTTGCCT
>CAYULH010000221.1:0-2604 GCA_964445645.1 uncultured Aureispira sp.
TTTTCACTCGGTTTCTGGGTTTTTCGGCATTACTTACGGTTTGCAAATAGGCAAAGTAGCGCAAACCTTGAATCCTATCGGCGCTATTTTGTTTATTTGTTGTTATATGCCTATCATCCAATCGTAATGTTTAGATTTTTACCTAAACCGATCTCGATTAACTTATTATACGTTGAAATTTGGATATCACTTAGACCTCTTTCAATCCGAGAAATATAACTTTTCTTAGTACCTGTTCTTTTAGCTAATTCTTCTTGAGTGAGTTTAGCTTCTTTTCGCGCTTCCTTTAACATAATTCCAAGGCGAAAAGCAAGTGATTCCGCATCATATTGATCTCGTTTTTCAGTCCCTTTTGGTCCGTAATTCTCATCAAGAAGTTGACTTAATGTTTTAGTTTTCATCTTCCTTTAGTTTTAAATATTCTTTCTTCAATTTTTCTGCGAGTTTAATTTCCTTTTTAGGTGTCTTTTGGGTCTTCTTTATAAAACCATTTGTCAAAACAATTAAGTTCCCTTCATCCTGAAAACAAAGAATCCTGATACTTTTTTGTGAAGTAATTACCCGCACTTCATAAATACCATTAGTGTTTTCAAGTTTTTTAAAGAACTTAATTGGAACTCTCTGTTCGAACCGAACCAAGTCTAGTACATATTCCATCTTAGTTTGAACTTTAGATTCTTGAGCACTATAAAAGTCTAAAACCTTGTCGCCGAAAAATATTATTTCTCTTACCACACCTACAAAGTTAACTAATTAGTTTACTTTATCCAAATTTTTGAGAATAATTCGAGTCCTTATTCATGGCATATAACGTTCTCCAGCACACCTTCGTGCCGCTACCACGAATGTACGTAAAAGGCGTGAGGTGTAGGTGCTGTGCCTGTTGCACAACTCCTGTTGATAAAGTTATAAAAACCAACTGAATTTGCGATAAATGAATGCTTATCTTTCGGTATGCAAGGAAAGAAAGACTATCAAGAAAAGTTGTTTGCTAGCTTCCAACTGAGTGAACGTGTTCCTAAAGAGAACTTTTATCGGCGCCTGTCTAATGTGTTGGATTTACATTTTTTAAGAAAAAAGACAAAGCCTTATTATGGAGCGTGCGGACAAAAATCATTGGATCCAGTGGTGTTTTACAAACTCTGTTTAGTGGGCTATTTGGAAAACATTATTAGCGATCGTAAACTCATTGATCACTGTTCGATGCGTATGGATATCCTATTCTTTTTGGGGTATGATATCGATGAACCACTTCCATGGCATAGTACTGTGAGTAGAACGCGCCAGCTTTTTCCTGATTCACTTTTCGAGGAGGTTTTTACCGAGGTTTTAAAAATGTGTGTGGAAAAAGGAATGGTTAGCGGACATACTCAAGTGATAGACTCTGCTCCTGTAAAAGCCAATGCGAGCATGGATAGTTTAGAGCTTAAAAAGCCGGAAGAAAAACTGGAGAGTCACATCAGAAAAGTACACAAAGAAAACGATGATAAACAGCCCCGAAGGAAGTCAAAGGGAGATAAGTCGAGTGAGCAACAAAGAAAATTAAACGCCAGCGAAAGTGAGTTAAAAGCCATCAAGAACAGAAACGATAACTGGAGCGATCGGCAAAAAGAGCGCCCAGGTGCAGGACTTAATAAAGCACGTTTCACCAGTAACAAGACCCATTATAGCCCCACAGATCCCGATGCCCGTATAAGTGTAAAGCCCGGCAAGGCAAGAAAACTGAATTACCTGAGTCAGATGAGTGTGGATATAGATAACCATGTGATTACTGATATCGCAGCTGACTTTGCAGATAAAAAGGACTCACAGTGTTTACAACCCATTGTTAAGCGTTTACAAAAACGACTTTTAACTAACGGACTTCTACTCCATAATGTACTAGCTGACACAGGCTACAGCAGTGGAGATAATTATGCTTTTTTTGAAGAGCTCAACATCACAGCCTATATTCCTCCACACGGAATGTACAAAGGAGGACCAGAGGGACTTACTTACCACAAAGAAGGAGACTACTGGGAATGTACTCAAGGAAAACGAGCTGTTTTCAAAAGAACATTATTCTATAACGGAGTTAAAAAGAAGCAATACGCCACCCGAAACATAGACTGTGCAGGATGTCCAATAAAGGCAAAATGCATTAAGAAGAGTAAACAAAAGCGTTTTGAGGTCACCTTTTATAGAGAAGAATATGAGCGCATGATCGCCCGATTAAAAACCCATCGTGGCAAACAACTAAAGTCTAAACGACAAAGTACGGTAGAACCAGTTTTTGGCTCACTTACACAGTTCTTTGGCATGCGTAAAGTGAATACCATTGGCATCAACCAAGCCAATAAGGTAATGCTCATGGCAGCCACAGCATACAACTTGAAAAAATACTTAAAGTTCATTCAGAAAAAAGCCAACAAAAAGGCAAAAGCAGTGAATGGAGCTGTTTTGAGCTCAATTAAATCGTTTATTAGCTCCTATTTTGCCAGAAAAGCCCATTTGGCTTGGTGAAAAATTAGAAGTTATCATTTTTAGAATTTCTTAAAATGACTTTTACTGTGTTGTTCTTTTAAGAAAATAGATTTCAATTAGGGGGTTGCGCAACGGTTACTG
>CAYULH010000222.1:0-2566 GCA_964445645.1 uncultured Aureispira sp.
CGCTTTGCGAGTATTCCATTTTTTAACTTACAATTAATTTTGTCCACCTACTTACAAACAAATGAGAAAACCAAAATTTACCTCCCTCAACCATCAGAACAGCACCCTGCTTGGAGGAGAACGACAATTGTTGCTAAGTTCCAAAGAAACCAATGGAGATGTATACTTGGTAGAAGGCATCATGCCCCAAGGCAGTGCTGTGCCTGTACACGTTCACCAGCATGAGGATGAAATATTCCACGTGCTGGAAGGGGAAGTAGAATTGGTATTGGGCGAGCAAACCCTAAAGGGCAAGGCTGGTGACATCATCTATTTGCCAAGGGGCATACAGCATGGCATCAAGACCTTGGGCACCACCACCGCCAAAGTCCTCAACTATGTGATACCGGGAGCTAATTTTGAAAAATTCTTTGAGGAGATGAATGCACTGGGCAGAAAACCCTCTGATGAGGAAAGGGCTAGTATTGCTGAAAAGTATGGGATTAGGTTTCTTTGATTTATACTGCAATGAACCACCAACTTGTCTTAAATAACTTCAAGAAGTAAAATAACAATGATAGCAGAAATCAGTAAATCGCAATGGATAGAAATTCTACAAGCATCTGAAATAACAAAAGAACTTGATCTATCCATTTTTCAGACGCTCTATTCCTTTAATCACCATGCAGCTTCTTCAAGTGATGTTGGTAGAATTTTGGGTTATGGAGGCTCCACTCCACAAGGTGCGATTAATCTTGAAATAGGCAAATATGCTAAACGAATAGCCCAGCATTATGACATTAATTTTAGCGAACGGAGTAACAGAAAATTCAAGTATTGGGATTTGTTTTTTGATGGCTTGTATAGAGGTCAGACATTCGTTTGGCAATTAAAACCAGCACTAAAAGAAGCACTAGAAGCAAGCCAACTAACAGGAGTAGAGCCATTGGCCGAAGAAATAACAACCATAGATAAGAATCCATTAATAGAAGGATTGCAAAAAAGTATTGTAGTCAACAGTTATGAACGCAATCCCAAAGCCAGACAACAATGTATAGAACATTGGGGGGCGACTTGCCAAGTCTGTACCTTTGATTTTCAAGAGGTATATGGCTCTATAGGAGCAGGCTTTATCCATGTGCATCACCTCACACCCCTCGCAACTATTGGTGATGTCTATGAAATTGACCCCATCCAAGATTTGATTCCCGTTTGCCCCAATTGTCATGCTATGCTACATCGTAAAAACCCACCTTTGGGAGTGGAGGAATTGAAAAAAATAATGGAAGAGAATAGAGGATAGTTGGTAGGCTGTAAATTTTGGGGGTATATCTTGCGTTAGGTGGTGGGCATAGTGTGGCTGTTTTTTTGTATTTTTGGACAAACAATAAACTGTATGAAAAAAGCATTATCCTTACCGAGAAACCTCCTCAATTTTAGCATCCCTTTTGGATTATTAATAGGGCTTGTTTTTTTAATGCAATCCCCTTTTGTAATTGGTAATGACACCTTAATACTGGCTATTACAGCCGATTTGCTATTGACAGTGCCCTTTGTCTATTTCCTACTCATTCGCAAATCTCAAATCCCCAAAACAACAGTGGTTCCAGTAATGTTGTTTGGGTTGTTGCTTGGAACCTACTATTTGCCCAAGGAAGGTCAAAGCTACTTAATCTTGTTTAAGAATTGGGCATTACCTGTAATCGAGTTGTCTATACTCACGCTTATTTTATTCAAAATTCGTAAGGCCATTCATTCCTACAAACAATTAAGCCAAGCCACACCCGATTTTTACGATACGCTCAAGCGTGTTTGTAGTGAAATCTTGCCCCAGCCATTGGTTCGGCCATTTGCTACTGAAGTTGCCGTGTTTTATTATGGTTTTATACATTGGAAGAAAAGGGAAATCCAGCCCAATGAATTTACCTACCACCAAAAAAGCGGAACGTTTGCCTTGTTCATGATATTGATTATGATTATTGGCATAGAAACACTCGCCCTACACATTCTATTGGCACTCTGGAACACCACTGCAGCATGGATTTTAACTGCCTTGAGCCTATACACGGCCATTCAGTTTTTTGGCTTTGCCAAAGCACTGGCCCAACGCCCTATTGTTATCAAAGAAAACACGCTCTACCTCCGCTACAGCATCATGAAAGAAGCTAAAATCCCCCTTGCTGCTATCCAAAGCATTACGCTCTCCAAGAAAGCACTAGAAAACAATTCCCTCAGCCAAAAATTGTCGCCTCTAGGCGAACTCGAAAGCCACAATGTCATCATCCAGCTCCAAAGCGAACAGCAACTCATTGGGCTGTATGGCCTGAAAAAAACTTTTAAGACCATTGGGCTTTATGTGGATGCGCCAGAGGCTTTTAAGGCGTTGGTAGAGGGGGAATTATAGGAGTGAGCATTATGGAATAGACTTTAGTGTCGTTCGGAAGGAATACTTCCTTCCTTCACCAACTACGTCCTTTCAGGCAGGGCTGTTAAGTTCTAATTATTTATGCTGCGTAAACCCCGAAGGGGTGCTATTATTGTAGCTTTGTTTGCAAAGCGTATTTTTGAACCCTGAAAGGGTGATATT
>CAYULH010000223.1:0-1902 GCA_964445645.1 uncultured Aureispira sp.
ACATATCTGTTCAATAACCCTGTAAAGTGCTTTGGCTATTAAATGTCAATCTTATCCTACCGGAACGAACCCAAATTGCAACCACATCCACCACCAAAATCTTCGTCCAATTAAGCACTTAGGAACATTTTGCCTAACGGCAGTCTGTCTCAAAACTAATCAAAATAAGAGTTGATATTAGCGGCTTGAAGTGATTCGCGTATTGGAAGTGGCAATGACGTGTAAAACATCACAATGCTTGATACAGTCAGAGCAGGGCTGTAAATGACTTTATTTACGTTCTCAAGGCTAAAAATAGCGACATATAAGGCAGTACATTTACTACCCAGCAGATTAAACAGTCTTTTAAGATTGTAAGCCAAAGTGATTAGTCCCGCATCTGAACTAGCGCGGATTATGCCTTTTTTGGTGATGATATGATCAAAGCCCCATTGTCTTTTTATTGTTCCGAAGGGGTGCTCTACTAAAGCTTGCCGCTGTTCGTACAAGCCATTACTTGAGCCAACTCTTTGGGCATTGGATTCAATATGACTAGCATATTGGGTGCGCTGAATGATCTTTCCGTTTGATTTAGCTTTAGTACAGAGCTGGCGTGCTACACAGCCCTTGCAGGCCTTGGTCTTGTATTGCTTGAAGGTATAATTACGGGCTTTGTAAAGTGTGCCATTACTTTTTAAGGTTTCTCCCTCAGGGCATGTATATGTGTCGGTTTCGGAGTTGTAAATAAATCGTTCTGCATTGTATCGTGGATCTGGGGCTTGACTGGATCTACCAATATCAGGTATGGCTACTAGAGCTTTTATACCCAGCCTATCAGCTGTGCAAAGCTCACTACCTGTATGATAACCTTTATCGTATAGCGCAGTGAACTCCGTTTTACCTAGAATGCTCTTTGCTCTACAAAGCATGTTTCCCATGGCCTTTTTGTCATTCTCATTGGTGACTTTATAATCTAACAAAAGCTTGTTTTTAGCATCTACTGTGGTTTGAAGGGTGTAACACACCTCGGTAATCATACCTCGTACTATTTGATGGCGACTATCTGAATCGCTCGTACTAATCTGTGGGTTCTCACTAGTGCTAATGGAGTTTAATTTTTGATTGAGACGCTCGTACTTTTTACGCTGCTTTCTACGGTGTCTGATTTGCTGCTCTACTTCTTCTTTACCATCACCGTCTGCTTGAGCTAAGGCAGTATTGTGTTCTTCTAATTTTTGATCAATATAAGCCAGGTGTCGCTCTATTTTCTTTTTGTTGTAGTTGTTCTTTTTACTGTTTTGAGCACGTAGCTTTGTACTATCTCCTGCTAGTAGTATCCCGCCAATCAGGTTGAAGTTCTTTGCAATTTCTACGCTTTGTCGAAACACACGTCTAATAGCCTTGGGATTATCTTTCCGAAAGCGAGATATGGTATTATGATCAGGCTTTAAACCTCGCAAGAGCCAAATCACCTCCAAATTACGGTGGCATTCTTTTTCCAACTGACGTGAAGACCGCATGCGATTCATGTAGCCGTATATGTAGAGCTTTAATAAGTCACAAGGATGGTAAGGAGGTCTTCCCTGAGAAGACATGGGTTTAAAACCAAGTGATGATGAATCAAGTGCATTCACAAAAGCATCGATCAACCGTGCGGTATTGTTTTTAGGAACCATCTCATCTAAACAACTTGTATAAAGTACAATCTGATCTCTGACCTGACCTTTCTGATATTCCATACTTTAAAGATAAAGCATGACTCTGGCTATACATCTTCCTAAACGATTGGATTATTCACAAAATGTTGTGGGTTTTGAGACAGTCTGACGGTCTCGGGTATGAAACGTAGGGCATTTCAAAGCAATTAACTGTCCGCCCGAAACCAAACTTGCTATGTGCCGAAAACTTGCGGAAACCACTGTC
>CAYULH010000223.1:2030-2536 GCA_964445645.1 uncultured Aureispira sp.
TATAAAAATTGCTTTGGACAAGTTTCAATTATTTCAGACATCAATGGGTACATCTCACCACTAAGTATTTCTTGAGTTTTTGTCGGTCTGTACCTTGCTAAAGTTCCCATGTAAAATGCCGCCATTAAAATATTTGCCAACTGGTGATAGGGGTTCGGCTTTAAGTTTACATAGTAATTATAACCATCTCTAGTTAACAGCATTTCTATTCCTAGCTTCTTATATTCTTTGCAAATGTTCGAGTAGATTCTAGGGAAATTGTCTTGTGTGTATTTTTTTCGTTTTGAACTACGATAAATCGAATCTCCATTATTTTCTGTATCTCTTAGCTTGAAATATTGCTTTCTCTCGTTTTTATAAAACTTTTCGATTGGTAGTCGAGCGTCATTCTCTTTTTTAAATCTGATTTCGGTAAAAAGCTTGTCCTTAGCTTCATTGGTAAGAAAATCTATCTGAACGGGTAAATATTTTCGTTTGTCAATTATCCCAAGAGTAAAAGCGATTTC
>CAYULH010000224.1:0-2473 GCA_964445645.1 uncultured Aureispira sp.
CAAAATTAGATTTCATTAGCGACATTAGGCTAAATTTAAACAACTTCAATATAATAATGACAAGATAAACATTGTTCTGAGCAACCTAAAGATACTACTGAAAAATAGTTGGCACCTACTCCTACCCCCGCAAAACCCAAAACCTCAACTCCAATCCCCCATTAGCCCCAATTCCAGCAGAAATATCCCCACCGAGCATCGCCACAATTTTCTTGACATGAGCAAGGCCAAAACCTGTCCCTTTATTGCCATATTTATCCTTTTTTAGCACCTCTAGTGGCATAAAAATTTGCTCCAATTTATCGGCAGGCACCCCTGGTCCATTATCACTAAACTTAAAATGGTAAAACTCTTGGTCGGCGGTGAGGTGGAGGTCTACAATCGTTTCGGATTTGTCAGAATACTTAATAGAATTAGTCATTAAATTTTGGAGAATAGCATTGATGCCTGTTTTATTGATGGTTATATGTTGCAGTTCGGTCTGCAATCGGATGCTGTTTTTTTCTTTTTCTGGTAGAATCAATTGGAGATCCTCAACGAGTACTTTGGGGGAAACCTGTTGATATTCCAGATTTTCCATACCATCAACTTTGCTAAAAGTCAGCAATTCATCAATGAGGTTTCTCAATCTGCCAGATGATTGTAGAATTACTTCCAAGCATTCCATTGTTTCTTCTGGAAAAGTATTCTCTTCGTCCAATACCAAATTGGTAAGGGCGTGGATTTGATTTAGAGGCGATTTGAGGTCATGTGCCGCCATGTAAGCAAAGCGTTCGATTTGTTCATTTTTTTTGATTAGAACCTGATTGGCCTGCTGCGCTTCTATTGATTTTTTTCGCAGTTCCATGAGTTGCATAGCTTGCCTAGACAACATCCTGAGTGCATCTATTTGCGCTTCATTTAGTTTTTTGGGGTGATCGTCAATTACGCAAAGTGTTCCCAAGGCAAAACCTGTAGGGCTAACCAAAGGCATCCCAGCATAAAAAACGACATTGGGGGCATTGGTTACTAATGGATTGTCATGAAAGCGTTCGTCTTTTCTAGCATCCTCTACCAAAAATACTTCTTGTGGTTGGTGTATAGCATGGCCACAAAACGCTAATTCTTTGGGCGTTTCATCCACCTCTAACCCTTGTTTTGATTTGAACCACTGCCGTTTATCATCGAGCAGAGTAACCAAGGAAATTTTGGTACCACAAATTTGGGAAGCAAGTTTGGTTAAATTATCAAAATCCTCCTCATCCATTGAATCCATAATATCATAAGATTTCAATTCTTGAAGGCGTTTTTTTTCCTCTTTGGTCTCTTTGGGGGCTATCATAATACTCTTATTAATACTAACAAATAAATTTGTAGAAGCTATGTGGGGGAAGTGTTTTGAGGAGTCGTACAATAGAACAGTATATTAACACCTCAATTTAAAAAAGGTTAACACACATTACATCACAATCAATAATTAACTTCTTTATAGTCGTTTATTTATACTAAGTCCGAATAAAAGTCTCTCAAAAAATGCCCCCTCTCCATACTCTTGATTTCAATCAAGTTTTTTCTCCTTTCAATGCTGCATCTTTGTGAGGAAGTTATTTATTATCAACAAAACGAAAACAAACAAAGCATGAAATTCCAGACCAAAGCATTGATACAAGACCTGACTGCACGCACACAAAAAAACCTAGCAGCAGCACAAGCATGGCTAGAATTGCCTTTGGAGCAACTGCAATACAAACCTGATGCAAATAGTTGGAGTGTCTTGGAATGTATGGAACACCTCAACTTATACGGCGATTTTTACCTGCCCGAAATTCAAACACAAATGACCAACAGCAAGCACCAAGGTTTTGCCCCCGTGTTCAAAAGCAGTTGGCTCGGCAATTATTTTGCACAAGCATTGCTCCCCAAGGAAAAGCTCAATAAAATGAAAACGTTTGCAAACATGGATGCCAATGGCAGTACACTGCAAAAAAGTGTCTTAGAGAAATTTATTCAACAGCAACAAGAGATGTTATTATTATTGGAACAGGCAGCACAAGTGAACCTGACCAAAACCACTACAGGCATTACACTAACCAAATGGATCAAATTGCGCTTGGGAGATACCTTTAGAGTCGTGATTTATCACAATGATAGGCACAGAGTACAAGCCGAAAATGTACTTGCTCACCTTCCGACAACCTTAGAAAATATAGCCCATTAGATAGTATTCACCCCTTTGCACAGAGCTGTTAAGCCCTGCCTATGGCGGCCATCAGCTCTTAGCTTTCAAGCATAACCAATCAAAAGAGCGTCAAAACGACAGTTTTAATTCCAAAATGGAAATAAATATTTTATTTCAAATTCATAAAAAGATAAAAATCAACACTTAAACTATTGGCACTTTATTCGATTATAATAAAGCAACTTAACAAGTAAGAAAAAAACGTTGGGTTTTATTGGGAAGTAAAATTCAACACACGATAATAAATTTGGGTTT
>CAYULH010000225.1:0-2429 GCA_964445645.1 uncultured Aureispira sp.
AAGAAACTGACCGTGAAGAAGATATTGATATTGGTACTTAGGGTCTGCTGAAAAACTCAGGATACCCTCATATTTTGTTTAAATTTACTATATCCATACAAGTTATGGAAAGAATCAAAAGCCTTTTTAAATTCATAAATAACTTTTATCAATAGTCTCCATAGCAGTGCTACCTCTGCCAAATGGACGAGGTTAAGCACTAATACTATGCTTGCCACCCAAGATTCGCTGGTTTTTGCAAGCCTTGCCTTTATACGGTCTAATCCATACGCTGTTTTAGCTTGTCCAAACTTACCTTCAATTGGGTTTCTTTCTCCGGGTCTTACTTGATTTGACAATGCCTTTTCCTTAGGTGGTCTCCCCAAAGGTTTAGCCCTGAGTATTATCTCTTTTTCTTTTAGATAGGCTCTGTTCTCTCGGTTACAGTATATCTTATCTACTAAAACTTCCTTTGGATAATAGCCTAATCGTTCTTTGTATTTTTCAACACTATCTTTTAATCTTGTGCCCTCGTTGAAAGCATCCCAGCTAAAATCGTCTAAAAAAGTTAGCCCACTGACCAAGGATGCATTAATCTTTGCACCAAATTCTACTTTTGACTTAGATTTCCCTCTTACAATTGGTCTGACGTGAGGCTGGTGAATACTTACAATTCTATCTGCAATACTTTTAGTTTTGGTGTCATACATTGTTTTTTGCTGGTCATAGAGGTGTTGTATGACTAGAAGATATTTGTACTGCGTTTTGTTTAAAGAAATTACTTTCAAAGTATCCAATATTTTATCAATTGAGCGTATGTTTCTACCCAAATAGCCTAGCTGTTGTCTTAATGCTGTGCGAATATTTTTTCTTGTTTTAGTCTTCTTTTGAGCCACTTTTAGATAGTCTTTTCTTGCTTTCTGACGATAATTGCGTGGCTTCTTTTTCAAAGTAGACTTTGCATAAAGAACGTCCAACAGCTCTTCTGATTTTTCTCGGGCATCGTTTAGCAAGTCAATATCGGTTGGATACGCAATATCCTGAGGACAAGCTGTTGCATCAATTATTAGTGAGCCCTTGTGGGTTACCTCTTTTTTATCTTGGTTCTCATCCCCCTTGTCTTTAGACTTAGATTTCTTTTTTAATTCAAGATCTTGCTTTATCTTGGCTATTCGCTCATTAATGGCATTTATTTCTGATAAACCTAGTCGTTTTCTAAACTCAACAAATAATGAAGCATCAAAAGGAGGAACGTCACAAAAAGAAGTGTATCCTAAAAAGTATTGCATGTAGATGTTTTCACTGATTTGGTCTACTGTTTCTCGGTCATCTAAATCACATAAATGTTTGATTATGATTGCTCCTAAGACAATCCTTGGGTTTAATGCAGGGCGACCTGTTGATTTCTCTGGTAGATGTTTCCAGTAAATGGAACATAACTCATCCCAAGGTAATAGCTTTGACAATAAAACCCAACGGTTATTAGGATTCAATTCTCTTTCAAATGGACTTTCAAAACCAGATAAGGTAAGTTGATTTGTACTCACATATTTGGGTGAAGGTGCACGACTTTTTAATAGTTTTTTCATCTTTTCCTTGCACTTGATATAACAAATATAAGCCTTATACCTTATAAATAAAGGCCTTTTAGTTTTTCAGCAGCCCCTACATATTCGTATGCTATTTATTTCTTAATATTGGACTAGATTTTTTTTATCATGAGAAACGAGCTTTTAGCCATTCGAAAACTGTTATTAATTATAATAGTTCCTTTCATTTTATACTTATTGAATGTCTTGTCTATGATATTCATACCGTTTGTTTTTGCATTATTTGCAGCCTTAGTTTTTACACCTATGATGCGTTGGTTAATGAAAAAAGGAGTGCCGAATTTTGTGGGAATCATTCTTGTAATCATGATTATCGTTTTGGGGTTAATGGGAGCTTATGAAGTTGTAAAATTATCAGGACAAGAGCTCTCAAGTGCAAATGCGGATTTTTATGAAAAACTTGATGACCGCTTAAATGATGTTGTTGCACCGGTTACGGATTTAATGGGAATCGAGGCAAAACCGGGTCAAACGGAGTTAAATGCCTTTTTAAACAATGAGAAAGTTCAGTCGAATTTGTTCGGAAATGTTGGAAACGGATTGAATTTTGCCCGCCGATTCGTCAGCATGTTATTAATGACCATCTTTTTTACCGTTTTATTGCTAGCGGGCTCAATGAATATTCAAAAGGTAATGGAGTTGTTGATTTTTAAACAGCAATTTGCTTCTGTTAAGACCTTCCGTCAGATAGAAAAAGATATTTTTAAATTCATCATAGTAAAATTCTTTTTAAGCTTATTTACGGGTATTGGCTTTAGTTTAGCTTGTTATGCCTTTGATGTGAGTTTCCCTATATTTTGGGGATTATTTGCTTTTCTGATCAATTTCATTCAAATGATT
>CAYULH010000226.1:0-2356 GCA_964445645.1 uncultured Aureispira sp.
GAGTTTCATATTTTTTTTAATGATGTGATTTTGATAATTAATGCTAACGTTTAGTATATGAAAGGTATGCGATTTAGAAGCACTAAGCTTTCAGTTGAGCACAAACTTTGATACGAGTTTAAAGCCTTGAATTTATTACTATTTTGCCTATTTTTTATATACATTGTGCCCGTTGCACAAGTTAAACAAAAAGCTTAAAAAAAAGTTATAATAACTTGATATATTTTTGTAACTTACTGCATGCAAGGAAAAAAGACCTACCAAGAAAAGCTTTTCAATTCATTTCAATTGAGTGAGCGCATTCCCGCCAACAATTTTTACAGACGCTTAAAGGCAGCCTTAGATTTAAACTTTCTCTACGATCTTACCAAAGATTATTATGGTTCTAGTGGCCAGAAAAGTATAGACCCTGTGGTGTTTTTTAAGTTTTGTTTAGTGGGTTATTTAGAGAACATAGATAGTCACCGCCAACTGGTGGAACACTGTGGTATGCGACTGGATATTATGTATTTTTTAGATTACGACATCGATGAGCAATTGCCCTGGCACAGTACCATAAGCAGAACCCATCAGTTGTTTCCAGAAGCTGTTTTTGAAAAGTGCTTCACAGAAGTTTTTAAGTTGTGTGTAAAAGCTGGTATGGTTAGCGGTCACACTCAAGCCATAGACTCAGCACCGGTAAAAGCCAATGCTTCTATGGATACCTTAGAGCTTAAAGTACCAAAAGAAGAACTCTCTGAATATTTAAAAAAAACACTTCACATTAGTAAACGAGATAAAGACACCCCAACGCGAAAAGCCAAAAACAATAAAGCCGATGATTCTCAAAAAACCCTTTCAGCCAGTGATAAAGAGCTACAAGCCATAGAGAGCAGAAACAAGAAATGGTCTGAAGAGCAAGACCAGCGACCTGGCGCAGGAAACAAAGGGAGTCGTTACACTTCCAATAAGACCCATTACAGTCCCACCGATCCCGACGCACGCATTAGTGTAAAACCCGGCAAAGCCAGAAAACTCAATTATCTAAGTCAACTCACTGTAGATACCGCCCACCACGTGATCACCGATATACAAGCCTATCATGCCGATGGCAAAGACAACCAACAACTACCAGATATTGTTAAACGCGTAAAGACAAGACTTTGGCAAGCAGGTATGGTGTGGGAAAACTGCGTGGCCGACACAGGCTACAGTAGCGGAGAAAACTATGACTTTCTAGAACAAATAGGCATCAAAAGTTTTATACCACCACATGGTACTTACAAAGGCGGACCGGAAGGTTTTATCTACAACCAAGAGCAAGATCACTACATATGCTTAAGAGGCAAAATCATCCCCTTTACAAAAGAGTTTTTAGAGAGTCGTACACAAACCAGAAAAAAAGAATACCGCGCCAGGAAACACATTTGTGCAGGCTGTGATTTAAGAGCCCAATGCCTGGGAAAAACCGCACAAGAAAAGAAATTCAGCGTTACCTACTACCGTGACCAGTACGAGCGAAACAACCAACGTGTCAATAGTCCGCAAGGGCGCTACATGAAAGGCAAGCGGCAAAGCACCGTAGAACCTGTGTTTGGAACTCTCACCCAATTTATGGGACTCAGAAAAGTAAATACTATCGGATTGAAACAAGCCAACAAGTGCATGCACCTCTCTGCAATGGCTTATAACCTCAAGAAGTATCTCAAATTCACCCAAAAACGCATAAAAAGTGGAGCAGGAATGCTCGCCTTTATTCAATTGCTTAAAAACATATGGTATGTGCTAAATAACTTCGATTTTAGACCTCAAAAAAAGATGACAATAACAACAATTTAAAAACTAAAACAGGCTTAAAATCCTTTATTTGGAGTTGCTTTTTTTGAAATTATGGCTTTGTGCAACGGTTACCGGTGTTGGCATTAGTTATTTTATACTTTCAATTATTTTATCAAAAAATAAATTGGACGAATTATCTAAAAGCACAAAACTGGTTTAGTTTTGTAATTCGGTTTCTCAATAAAATATTCGGTAGTGTTATTTTCAAAATCATATTTTGACCACGCAAATGTTGCTTTTCTATTGTTGCATTTATAATAATCAGTTTCAGATTTCACATTTATAATTCCGTATTCAATTACTTTTTTAAAGTGTCCAACCGTAGATTCAGGTTTCCACCATATGGTAGTGAATTGGTCAGATGAATATTTTGGATTTTCCCAATTATCTCCAATTTTTGGAATTCCGAGTTTTTCGCGTTCTGAATTAAATTCAATTCCGTGATTTTTGTTTATCGGAATAACTAATTGGTAGATTGCGTTTAAACCAATTAGAATTCCCACGTAAACAAGTCCTTTGAGTATTCCTTTTCCCATTG
>CAYULH010000227.1:0-2321 GCA_964445645.1 uncultured Aureispira sp.
GTGCAAAACTGAAAGTGAAGTACTTTTTAATCCGCTACTGCTCTTATACTTGACCGTTGTAAAACATTTGAAAAATGAAAATAGCATATAAAAAAAGACACCTAAATGTAAACTTGATTTTAGGACTCGTCTGGTTGGTTTGGTTCATTGTAGTAATATTTGGAAAAGAAGAACCAAATTGGATTGACTACGGTTGGATTTTTATCTCCCTTTTGTATTTAGGAATGTACGTTTATCTAAAAAACTACAAATATTTGACCATTGAAAATGGAGTGATTAAGCAGAATGGATGGTTCGAAAAAAAAATAAATCTGAACGAAATAAAACGAATTAAAAAGTTTGCGGGAGATTATATTCTAAAGACGGACAACAAAGAAATGACTATCAACACTCAGATAATTGAACCCACCTCACTCTCTGAATTAAATGAGGAATTAGAAAAACTAGATGTAGAATGGAATTAAAAACGTTTTACAACAACGCCTTTGGCACATGGCTGCCATCTTTCCAAAAAAGAAATCCCTAATTTATTCTGAATCAATTTACCCCTGGTTGCGAACGGGCCAGGCATCTGTTTCGCCTTGAGACCTTTCCTGGGCGAAACAGCTGCCAAACGTCACATTGCCATAGCCAGAGACATTGCCAACAAGTTTAAATTAATGAGATCTATAACCTTATTACTCATTCTAACCTTATACCCAATACTTTCTGTAATTGGCCAAAATCTCCCGGAGGGTCAGAAAAGGTGGAGTTCAGAAGACCGGCTGACAATCGATGACTTTAAAATTAAAGTTGGTGATGAGAACATTGATCCTGTATTCAGTCAATTCTTGATCTCTCATGCGATTGGGGGCTTTGACTTCATGAAACAAAACCTTAACCAAAAAATCGAGAATATATTTATCGGAAATGCCTCTTGGATTGACACAACTAAGGTCGACGATATTCAAAAAAATATTGAATTCCAGCAATTACAGTTTGACCTTGCTGAAATACAAGCCAGGAAATTCAGAAAGAAGATTCTAGAAAAGAAAGGGCAAATCTCAAAAGGTCAAACCATTGTTGACCAAATAAATAATGAGATAATAGAAGAATTTTCAAACAATATAATGCAGTTTGTCAAAGAAACTCAAGGTGGTTCCAATGAAATAAAGCTCGCTGAATGGCAAGAAAAAATTGCAAACGAATTACGTGAATTGGATGAATACCGTTTTGAGAACAAAAAGAAAATAAAACTGAGCAAATAAACCAGTTGGCAACAATGGCTATGCCACATGGGCTTACCCCCTTCCCAAGCATAAAATTTCCTACATTTAAAAAAGTTCAAATCCTCCCGGCAACACCCCGTCGCCGCTCCTATTTTGCTACGAGCCATTTTCCAGCAAATTAGTCACCAGGCGCCACGTTGCCATAGCCGGGGCCGTTAGGTGCCATTTGTTAATATTACCAATATTTGGTATATTTAGTGCAAATGCATTCTTATGAGCAAAAACACTTCCATCTCCCTGGGCAACTACTTTGACGATTTTGTACATCAGCGCATCTCAGAAGGCAGGTATAAAAACGTAAGTGAGGTTATTCGTGCAGGTCTTCGACTTCTCGAAGAAGAAGAGTCAAAGGTAACCGCGCTCAAAAATGCCATAGATGAGGGTATCAATAGCGGTATGGCAAAGGATTTTGATCCAAAAAAACACCTGGATTCGCTAAAGTCCAAAAGACGGCTAAATGGGTAATTATTACCTAACCAACAGGGCCGTTGAAGACTTGTCCGAAATCTGGAAGTACACCATTGACGAATGGTCCGAAGGTCAAGCGGATAAGTATTATCAGGGTCTTATCGATTGTTTTCATGATCTGGCTGAAAATCCTGAAATAGGAAAAGACTATGAGGGTATTGCAAAGGGCCTACTCGGATTCCATGTGAGCAGGCATCTGGTCTTCTATCGCAGAATTAATCCAGGATTAATAGAAATCACTAGGATCCTTCACGGAAGAATGGATCTGAAAGTAAGATTCTGGGAAGAATAAACAGCAACTAACATGGGGCATGCCCCCATTCCGTCCTCTTGCCCACCTTTAACTTTTTTCCCTAAATTCACTTTAATCAAACCCGGAAGGAATCCAACTCTGGTTTGTTTCGCTCGCCGGCCAGTAGGCGCCATCCTTAAATATCTGTAGGCCTCAACGAGGAAACACCAGGCCCTCAAAGGATGCAAACGCCGCCCGTGGCGCAAAACAAGCTATCGAACGGTGCATACCCCGGGCCGTTGTGCTTCATTCCCGATCCCGATAGCTATCGGGATCGGGACCAACCAATAAAC
>CAYULH010000228.1:0-2176 GCA_964445645.1 uncultured Aureispira sp.
TAGTTAGGCAATCAAAAATCAAGCAGGGGTGTTTCTGCTTTATTATTTTATTTTTTTGATTGTCTTGATTTTATAATTATTATGGAAAATCAAGACAATTACAATTAATCTTGGTACTGACAATGGAAATGCCCCTAGATGATTACCACTTTGATCCTCATTTTAAGGACAAAAAAATCAAACGCGAGTTTATGGCCTTGCTGCCCGAGGGCGAGGAACTGCTCTGGATGGGCAAAATGAAGCGAGCGGGGGCTTATTGGTATAATAAGGGGACTTGGGCGGTGATTTTGGCTGTAGTCAGTTTGTTTTTGAGTGGGCTGGTTTTGTTTTATGGTTATGCAGGATTTGTTGAAGGGGAATTTGAAGGGCAATACAGTAGACTTACAGCTGCATTTGGGGCGGCATTGCTGCCTTGGGGCTTTAGTTATCTGTTGGCTTTTCGGCATTTGGTGTATGATGCACAGGTGCGTTATGCTTTTTCGGCTACACGGGTGTTGTTGTATCGGCCCGTTCAGAGCAAACAGCCCTATCAGTGGAAGCAGCTCGATCATTTGGAAGAATTGTCCTATACCTCTAAGGGGGAAAATGTAGGCACTATTTCCTATTCTATTGTAGTGCCTGATTATGAAAGTGGCGAGGAGGGTATTGTTTTTTTGCCTTTGTTTGAATTTGTGGAGAATGGCGGCGAGGTGTTTAAGCGGTTGGTGGCGTTGCAGGAGGCTTGCGCTTGAGTTGATAACCAACTTTAAGTTGGTAATCAACTCAAGCGCCGCCTACTCTCGCATAGCCTCTACAGGACTAATTCTTGCCGCCTTCAGGGCTGGAATCAGACCAGCAATGGCCCCAGCAATAACCACTACAATAGTAGCCGTTACGACCATGCCCACATCTACTTGCGGATTTCTAAAAAAGCCGCCATCTACTTGGTAAGTTTCCATAAATACATTGATACCATGAATAAGAGCAATACCAACGGCCATGCCCAAATAACCAGCCACACTGGTAATCAATACTGCTTCTTGAATAATCATGGCGACCACAGAGGCAGGAGATGCGCCCAATGCCTTGCGAATACCAATTTCTTTGGTTCTGTCCTTTACCACAATCAGCATAATATTGCTCACGCCAATCACCCCTGCTATAATAGAGCCAACACCCACCACCCAAATAAAGAGGCTAATCATATTAAATAGATTCATAACAGACTGAAAGTGCTGCACTCGATTTCTGACCCGAACGGCCTGTTTGTCTTTGGGGTCAAAATTGTGGCGTTCTGCTAATTTATTGATAACTTGCTGCTCTAATTTCAGCACCTCCTCCAAGCTGGCATCGCCTGTGGTGAGCATAATTTGGTTGATGCTTGGACGCGTGGCAAAACATCGCTGGGCAGTTGTAATGGGCAGATAAACCATACGCATTTCATCCTCGCCCCCTGTATCACTAAACACCCCCACAATCTGAAAACTAATGCCTCCAATCTGAATGTATTTGCCTACAGGGTTGGCATTGGGAAAAATTTCGTCCTTCACCAATTGTCCAATCACCACCACCTTTCTGTAGTCCTCTATATCGCGTGGATTGAGATAACGCCCCTGCTCCATAATGGTGTTTTCTAGTACTTTGTGGTCGGGATGCACGGCACGTACTCTAAAATTATAACGCACATTATTATACACAATCTTTTCTAGCTCTGCATTCAAATAAAAACGCCCTGTGATGTACTCCGTGCCACGCACTGCCTTGAGCATTTCATAATCGGCATTTTCAAAATTAATTTGGCGATTTTCGGAAAGGCCCTTGTGCGCTACAGAGGTACGTCGGGGGTAAATCCAAAGGCTGTTGGTGGCATCATCTCTAAATTCATATTCTGCACCATTTTTTAATCCATTGCCTGCTCCTAGTAGCAATACCAACATAAAAATGCCCCAAAAAACCCCAAAGGCTGTGAGGCTGGTTCGCAATTTGTGCTTGCTCAGAGAAAGGATAATTTCTTGCCACTTGTCTAAATCAAACATTTGTTCAATTATTCTTGAGACCCTTACTTCGTTGGAAATCGTATCTAATTGATTATCAGATTATCACAAACAAAAAACAATAAAACATTGATAATCAATTAGATAAAAGATGCTTTTTTAGCTTACTGATTAGTCTGTACACTGTACAAACTAAGTCAGAT
>CAYULH010000229.1:0-2143 GCA_964445645.1 uncultured Aureispira sp.
CCCGCAACTTAGTGGACTCTGAAACATCTTGGCGAAAATTGGCAACAATTGGCCAAGATGGTGATAGATGAAAAAGATTATAAACCCGCAACTTAGTGGACTCTGAAACATCTTGGCGAAAATTGGCAACAATTGGCCAGGATGGTGATAGATGAAAAGGACTATAAACCCGCAACCAAATTATTACCTTCAGCATAAGTTTGGTGCTGTTTTAAATTTTCACTAGAAATGTGACGTTCAATATTTGATTACTTATTATATTTGCGCCGCAAAATTAAAAAGAGAGGAGGTTATGGCCCTATGTTAAAAATACCGGTTAATGAAGGAGAAAATATAGACAGAGCTTTAAAGCGCTACAAACGTAAATTCGACAAAACAGGAGCAAAACGCCAATTGCAACTGCGTAAACAATTTACCAAGCCTTCTGTAGAAAGAAGGAGGCAAATCCAAAAGGCAGAATATGTCCAAGCCTTAAAGGATAAAGAACAAGCGTAAAAAATAGTTGTAATATTCCCGCCATTGAGCGGGATTATTTTTTTAACCAATATTCAAATGCTTACCTTTATAAATATTAAATGTCGTTTTGGAAAAAACCAATTTTTCAGATTATCTAGAGCTAGAACGAAACTATTCTAAGCATACCATAAAAGCATACCTAAAGGATATTGAAAGATTTGAAAGCTTTTTGGTTCAAGAACACCACGGCCTCAAAGTACAAGACGCAGATTACTCGCAGATAAGGCAATGGATTGTCTCACTGGTTGAGCAGGGGCAATCCAATAGAACCATAAACAGAAAAGTCTCTTCCCTTAATGCATACTATAAGTTTCTTCAAAAATTGGATGTTATAAAAGCTAATCCGCTGACCCAACATAAAGCACTCAAAATTGGGAAAAAAGTTAGCATCCCGTTCTCAGAAGAGGAATTAAGAAAGGTGTTAAATGAGTCTTCAGACCCTGTTGATTTTGAAAGTTCAAGAAACCTGGCCATAATAGAGCTCTTTTATACCACTGGTATAAGACGAATTGAATTGGTAAACATCCAAATCAAGGATGTTGATTTTGCTTCAAAACAATTGAAAATATTAGGCAAACGCAATAAGGAAAGATACATTCCAATATTGGATACTACGCTTGAGGCCATCAACAACTATTTGGAGTACAGAAATGAATTGCCAGTAATCAAGGATAGGGAGTTTTTGTTTTTGACCAAAAAAGGTCTTAAAATTTACGAAACGCTTGTTTACAGAATTATTAATAAGTATTTTAGTGAAGCGTCTTCTAAAGCAAAATGTAGCCCACACGTGCTCAGGCATTCGTTCGCTACACATTTGCTCAATGGAGGGGCCGATTTAAATGCAGTTAAAGAACTTCTTGGGCATACAAGCTTGGCGGCTACTCAAGTTTATACACACAACAGCATAGCTGAACTTAAAAAAGTATACGCCAAAGCCCATCCAAGAAACAAGAGTTAAATGCATGCATTTAATCCTGATGTATCTAAAAGCATTATTCATGCAGGATAATGCAAGTTTAACCTAAAACCTTAAATATGAAAGTAAACACTCAATCTGTTAATTTTACAGCGGACAGAAAGCTTATTGATTTCATTCAGAAGCGTATGGATAAATTAGAATTGTTTTACGACAAAATAATTCAATCCGACGTTTATTTAAAGGTTGAAAATACCAGCGAAAAAGAAAACAAGGTTTTTGAAGCTAGAGTACGAGTGCCTGGTGATAGCCTTGTAGTAAAAAAGCAATGCAAAACGTTTGAAGAAGGTGCTGATAGTGCAATCGCTTCTCTTGAAAGACAAATTAAAAAGAAAAAGCAAAAATTAAGGGCTCGAGCATAGCCAAAATTTTTTCAAAAATGTTTTGAATAAAAAAATAAAACATTACATTTGCAGTCCGTTAGAAATAGCGGACTTTTTTATGGTCATTTTATAGTGTAAAAAAGTAATAAAAAAGCCGATATAGCTCAGCTGGCTAGAGCAGCTGATTTGTAATCAGCAGGTCGTGGGTTCGAGTCCCTCTATCGGCTCCTTTATAAGTCCCACTTCGTTGAGTTTTGGGTTTTATGATTACTAATTGGGGAGATACTCAAGCGGCCAACGAGGACAGACTGTAAATCTGTTGGTTTTT
>CAYULH010000230.1:0-2130 GCA_964445645.1 uncultured Aureispira sp.
TCAAAAAATATATCATAACATTTCTCTCAATTTTATTGATTAAACGTAAGGACTAACAATTTGTTTCTATTTTTTTGCAAAAATCAATTATTCATTAAAAATTACACAACTCAAGCACCTTACAACGCATCTTCCATCCCAAACTAAAGCAGAGTAATCCCGTAAAGGTTTGATATACAGTCGTTTACTTACGGTCAGGTAACTTTACTCTACTGTACACGTTGCCTTCCCGGTACGGAAACATCTCAGGAATCTGTACTCCTGCCAACTTTAACAATTTGGACATCAACCCATTTGGCTTAGGTACCTCCATAAGTGTTATTTTGTCTCTCCCTGTTATTTTCATCAAACACAAGCCATCAAGCATTGATATCCCTTCCTCAACCGTTGTATCCAAGCCCCTCCATTTTTCTTTCAAATATCTCGTTATTTTATATGCCAGCATTAGAACAAATGCACGCCCCCTCGTGCTTTCTTCCGTATGTACATACCAAGGTCTTAGCTCAAGTTGGCCCGTCTTCATCGTTCTGAAGCCTTCTTCAACATATTTTAAATCCTTATATCTTTCGTGAACCACTTCCTTTGCAACTTCCTTTGGCAAATTGCTTTTTATTACGTAACAGCCGTCCAATTTCATACTCTCCGATAATGCTTCCACGTCTTCTATCAATATAAGCTCACGCTGGTTTTCTTCAGACACTTCTATTGTCAACCAACTTGATAACTTTAAATTTCCAATTTTCTTTTTTATTTCTTTTTTCGCCGTTTCTACCTTTGCCCTCTTGTGATCCCGTAAATACTCGTTTTTCTTTATCAGCAAATTCACGATCTTTGCTCTCCTCTCTTCCCTGTTTTGCCGTACTTCTTTTACTCTATACGGATTCTTTCTTAACATATACCTGACGCCTTCGTGTTCGACTTCTCTTAATTCTTTGTCAAACATTCCAATCTGAATTGTCTTTTCTTTTATCATTTTCTCTATCTGCGGCTTAGTGATTGCCGTTATATAAAAATAATCTTCGGATTCAAGCTCCTCAACCTGATCGCCCTTGATCATACCTCTGTCGCCCACAAATGTTATTCGTTTGCAGCCATATTTTTCTGAAAGCATTTTTATTTGTTCACCAACAGTATGATAATCCAATGTGTTGCCCCTGAACAATCTTATCGCTAAGGGATCACCACTCTCATCGGTCAGCAAACCTGCTACTACCTGCATCTTACCCCTTTTTTTGTCTTTGTTGTGACCAAATGCTACCATTTCATTGCACACACCTTCAAAATAACTGCTTGTCGTGTCATAGAGAAATATTTCGGGTATATTATCCTTGTAAGTATATTTGAACAGCTTTTTCTCAATAGTTTCCTGGTTTTTGAAAAGCCAGAATAGATTTTTATACAGATCATCTTCGGTCGTTTTCTCTTCAATGTCAAGGACTTCGCTCGTAGCTCTGAACTGTGCTGTACGAGCTGCTTTCAGACATGACCCCTGGTCAATGCAGCAGTGAATTACCTGCAGCATTGCCAGTTTTCCATGATAACTATTGCCCAGTGCTTTGGCTATCCCGAGTTCTTTGGCTATCTCGTTAATCAAATATACAGCACCAAATCTTTTATCTATTTCCCTTGACAAGTTAAAATTCATTATTTTGTCAAGGTCTTGTTTGTTTTTCAAAGCCCATTCCAATGCCGTGATTTCTTCTTCGGGCAAATTGCTAAGGTTTGCAATTGTAATATGTTTTGTTTTACCGTTCACTCTTGTGGCATGGCGGAGCAAAATGCTTGTATAAGTTTTTCCTCTTTGTACTGATTTTATTCTATCAACCCGCATAGTGTATATATATTATATTAACAATATTTTTACAAATATAAGTATTATTGTTTATATATGCAATAATAAAATCATATAATTAGTGTATGCAGTAAAAAATATGCAATTATTTATAACAGTTTCTTTATGAATTACTTACCTCGAATATTCTCCATTTTGGGGTGGAAGATGCGCTCTAACTCCTCCATTTCTACAATAGCTTTTGATATTTGTTCTTTTTGTGTTTCTAGTTGTGCTTTGTTTTGCTCGTAGTATTGTGCGTAGTTTTCATCTATTAGTCGCTGGATGCTATTTTCGGG
>CAYULH010000231.1:0-2071 GCA_964445645.1 uncultured Aureispira sp.
CTTTTAGAATGGTTTCAATTTTTTAAAAACTCTTAGAAAGAGCTAGGTCTACCTTCTAAATATAATAATAATTTACTTTTTTACAAACCCATTTTTCAAAAACTCCTTAATCGCCCTACTATAAACATAATTTAATAGTCTTTTTACAAATCAAATCAACTGAGTTGCAACACTAGCAAACAACCTACTAATAAACTGCTTTTCAATGAATTAATAAATAAAAAAAACTTAAAAAGAATCTATTTTATTAGAACTTGAATCAAAAATAGTTGTTTGTTTTTTTTTCATTTTTTTGATTGAAATAAAATTTTTTAATTTTTTTTGATCGTTTTTTATTCAGTTTGTACTAATTATCTCTCTTTCCAAAATCAATATTTATATTCCAAAAAAAACTCCTATATTTCAATACAAAAAAATACTTCTCCTAATAGTTCGAACTCGTTTGTTATTCACAATAATATCTTTCAACATGCGTTCTATTTTAGATAATCTTATAGTGAAGTTGTTTAAAATTTAGCCTAATGTCGCTAATGAAGGCCAATTTTGCCCTACTAGTGCGCTTCGCTTATGAGCTCGGCAAAGCCTCGGTTCATCGTTGAAAATTGACCCCATAGCGCTGCTATGAGCTAAATTTTCGCCTTGATTACTTGCGTGAGCTCGCCTTTGGCTCGGTTAGAACCAAATTTGCTCTCATTATACTTGCGTGAGCTCGGCTATGGCCTCGGTTCAACACAATTCCATTTTAAACAACTTCAGTTCTTATCTTTGGTAGAATACTTATTTGGGTGTCGTTTTTGGTATTGGATTATTTTTTGTTTCTAGTTAGACCATTATGACTTTTCGTAGAAATTTTGATGCAGCCTCTTCGGGTGATATGAGACGCAAAATACTTTTGTTGATTGCTTGTCTGGTAATGCTCCCTTTGTTGGTTTACTTCATACAGAATCAATATAGCCAAGAACCTACACGGGTAGAATTAAAGATGTTGTCCAATAATTCTTATATTGTGGGTAGCAACACAACCAATTTTGAACAATTAGCATCTACTCTAAGGAAAGTGCATCGGATAGCTCGTATTGAGCATAGAAAAAAGGGCTATGAGATTGATTTTATCATTCATCCCTCTATACCAAACACAGATACACTAAGAGCTGTTATTCAAGTCATTAATGCTTTGGATGTATCGTATACCATCAAAAAATAAACTATATGCAAGCCAATAATTATAACAATATAGAAGATTTTGAAAAGCCAGAGGACAAACAAAAAGGGCGTATTGGTGCCGGACTATTTTTAGTTGCTGTTTTGTTTATGCTTATTTATCCTTGGTTTGAAACCACTTTTCCTATCCCTGAAGCTGAAGGTTTGATGGCTTCTTTTGGTGATGTAGAAATTGCAGGCGGTAGTGAAGATTTTGTCAAGCCTGTAGAAGAACCAGCCGAAGAACCCGTGGAAGAACCTGTAGAGGAGCCTGTAGAGGAACCCGTGGAAGAACCTATTGAGGATCCTATCGAAACAACCGAAAATGTAGAAGCGCCTGTAATAGACCAAGCAGAGGAAGACCCCAAACCACAACCTACGCCTCCTACTCCACAACCACAACCCAACCCCAATGCTATGTTTCGTGGCAATGGCAATACCAGTGGGCAAGGCTCAGGTTCGGGCGCAGGCAAACAAGGCACGCCCGATGGCAAAGAGGATTTGGGTGGCACTGGAGCTGGCGAAGAAGGCCGTGGCCGGGGCAAAATTGGTAGCCGTAGAAACACCGGCAAATGTGATGATTATAAATCTAGCCATTCTACTGAATGGAATGAAAAGGGCAAAGCAGTTGTTTATATCTGTGTTAATGCTCGTGGCAAGGTCATTAGTGCCAAGTTCAATCGCCGCAAATCTACCATTACCGATTCTGATTTGATTGCCTTGGTCGAAGGTTGTGCTAGAGAGTATACTTACGAACGTGCGCCCGGACAGCCCGATGCTTGTGGAGAAATCACCATTCAATTAGGTTTTGGAAGATAAGTAGGTGGACAAAATTAATTGTAAGTTAAAAAATGGAATACTCGCAAAGCGA
>CAYULH010000232.1:0-2047 GCA_964445645.1 uncultured Aureispira sp.
ATATTCCGCTTTTGGAATGATATATATTTTTTTATTAAACCGAGAATTGCTGATAATTTGTTAGATTATCTGCCGAGCGAATCCCCCAATAAACTAACTTTTCCTTTCTTCATTACCCAATCCGATCTGTGGTAAGTTTGCTTGTCGAACCAATTTAGCTCCCCAAAAACAAACAACTAGTTTTCTGCTCATACACGGTGCTTTCTGTTTTGCCCCCTAATGCTCTATCTATACGTACAGGCACAAAAGCTAAAGCCAGCATACATAATCCCCTCCCAAATACTACACATTAAGACTAGGCTGCCGCTCACAATTACTTAAAACCACAGTAATCAATTTGTCACAAAAAAAGAAAAACAAATATTTATCCTGTATTTACAGTACAAAAACAAGCTACATGAAACTTTATTTTGGGAATAAGAAAAAAAATTCCCCCAATGAAATTATCATGCTATGAATTATTTTATTAAATAAAATTACAATTTCACACAAATAAAAATGCTCGTATACCAATACACTGTTTCCGAAGAATAAAACTGCTAAAAATAATCCCTTGCTAACGATAAAAGCTATTCAACGCCCCTAAAAACGGCATTCTAGCTATAAAAAACTTTAGTTTGTAATTTGACCCATTTGTTTGCCTGAGAAATTTTTCTCACAAAAAAACAATTCACCTTGTTTTACTTTCCTGTATTGTTTCCAAATAAAAAATATCAGCCAATACAAAAATAATATTACTACACAGCCACCTCTTGACTTTATTTTAAAAAAACAGTTATTTTTTTTGTTTTTTTTGACTATCTTTATCTGTGTCACAATAAAATATTTTTTTTGGTTTTTTTGGCAAATAAAAAACAATAATCATACTTAAAAATATAATATATGTCAGAGTTACAAGAAAAGCAGTTGATCAAAACTATTGTTTGTCCTGCAAAAGTTTCAGATTTTAATCCAAAACTAGGGGCAACTACCTTGGATTATAAGGCATCAATAGCCGCAGCCAAAGGTGCTGTGACCAAATTGACAAAGAATTTAACGGGCTATGCTCCATTTTTCATTGTCAATGATTTCTTTAAAAACCCAACAACCAACAAACCGATAGGCCCTGTCTTCGTTCTGGGCAAAGAGAAGAAGGTGGCGAAGCATTTTGTTTCGGTAGAAATGAAGTCTGGTAAAGTAGACCAGCGCTCGTCTGCTACCCAGAAAGATGCAGCAACAGGAAGAATCTATGCCGAACAAACAGAAACGGGTCTTATGCTTTGTTTTGAACCACACCCCAAATGCAAAGTGCCTGCACCAAAATGGGAAAAACTGTTCAAAGCTTTAAAACCCTGTCTGAAAGGACTCAAGTGCAAAGTAGTAGAGCCATCTGCAGCAGCAATTGCAGAGGCTGCCGCAGAAGAACAAGCAGCAGGAGGGGCGACAACAGAAACTGCAAACCCAGCAGCAGCACAAACCGCAGGTTTTGACGAAACTTCAATGAGTAATCTAGCATTGGCCATCAAACAGGACTTGCAAGCAACATCAGAGTTGGTTGCAAAACTAAAATCAGGCGGAACGCCAACGGATGCAGACAAAAACTTAGTACAACTGTTACGTAATAATATTACGAGTTTCAAAGATATGTATCCAAGTGCGCCTACAGCCACCCAAACTAAGTTCCAAACATTCTATACGCAAGCAACACAACAAGAGCCTAACCTAGCACAACTCTCTCAAAAATTAGGTATAGCAGGCCCAGCATCTCAAGCATCCGATCTCGATATAGATGCCTTGCTCAAAATGGCAGATGATGCCATAACTGATACACAAAAAATTCAACCCACTTTGTTTAGTGAACTAGAAGCTGGAGAAACAATAACAATACCTAGTGGCGAAGCATTTTTTGGAATTATAGATGCTTAATGCTCCAATGATTAACCTTTAAAAGAATATAATAATGAATACAACTTCAAGCAAGATAAAAACAGCAAGTCAAATAGAAGCCGAAATTAAGAGGCTCGAAAAGCTAATTAGAGATCTTGAAAAAGAACGTAAAAAAACTGAT
>CAYULH010000233.1:0-2024 GCA_964445645.1 uncultured Aureispira sp.
TGGGCAAGTATCGTATCAGCTGTCATGCTGATTGGAATTGGTGTTTTTTGGATAGCGCACCCTGCTGCTGCCGAAGGTTCATTTTCTATAGTTCCAGATTCAGATGCTGCCATACGATTTGCAAAAATTCTCGCCATTTTCAAAGCCGTTGGAGATGTTCTTCCACCCATTTTCGTTTTGCTGGCTATCTATTTTCAACAATTCAGATTGGCAGGTTACTTCCATTTAATCACGTTTTTCTTAGTGATTGTTGTGGATATGTTGGTGTGGGGCAGTTTCGTTCCTAACGTTGGCGCAACAGATATAATACAACATATCCCCTTTGCTATTCCAATAATTATTGCTGCTTATTGCTTTCTCAAACCAACCTCTAAAACCCCCTGATAATGCTACTATTCATTCGTGTTTTCCTGGTGCTGTATGGACTTATTGCTGCCGCCACAGGATTTATGGGCACCACTGCAAAATACAATTCTGCCGTAACGGACCCAATGACAGACAATAACCATCGCTATGTGGCTGCTATTTGGATGGCTACCTCTTTGGCGTTTTTCTATGTGGCTTGGAATCCGTCAGAAACGGCCTTATTCCGCTTCTTAATGGTGGCTGTTTTCATTGGTGGTCTTGTCAGAGCTGCGGCATTGGTCAACTACCCTGCTACCCCCTTTTTCATTTTTCTTATTCTAATTGAATTAATTCCAACTACCCTGATGCTTTGGTTTCAGGCCAAACTACTCAATTCAGGTTCACTTTAAACTAAAATTTGAATGAAACAGTCGAATCAAAAAGTACTGATCACAGGTGGAGGATCAGGCATTGGGCTTGCCTTAGCCAGGAAGTTCCTGGAGAATGACCATACCGTCATCATAACGGGCCGAAATCTCGATAAACTTAAAAAAGTAAAACAGGAAAATCCTGAAATCCATATCTACCAAAGTGATGTAACAGATGAGGCCGCAGTGAGAACGCTGGCAGGTGATGTTCAACAAAAGTTTGGCGGCATTGACATCCTTGTCAATAATGCCGGCATCATGAACTTAGTCGATGCCGGAAACGAAAGCAATGACCTGCAAAAACAAATGCAGGAAATTGAAATCAACTACAATTCGCCCATTAGAATGTTGCATTGTTTCCTTTCTCTGCTCAAAAAAAGCAGGAACGCAGTGTTGGTCAATGTCTCTTCAGGATTGGCCTATGTGCCATTTGCTCAAGCACCGGTTTATTCAGGCACAAAATCGGCTTTGCATTTTTGGACATTAGGTATTCGCCCACAATTGAAGCCGCACAATATAAAAGTGGTCGAGCTTCTTCCGCCAGTAGTTGATACTCCCTTAGCTCACGGAGCAGATATTGCAGAAGATGACAACTTGAAACCAATGCCACCCGAAAAATTAGCGGACATTTTTTGGAAAGATTTTATCAATGGTAAAGAAGAAATAACCCCAGGAATATCCAAGCAACTCAAATTAATGAGCCGATTCGCTCCCAAATTCATTTTTAAGCAATTGAATAAAAAACCAATCCCAAGCAATAAGTAATCACAAATAAAAAAACAAAATGGACAACTTTACAATCATCAACTTACAAGCCTTAACAGGCACAGTTGCAATTATTTTGGCTTTTCAATGGTGGATAAAACCACGTGTAGCTAATTTACCTATTCAAGAAGCACTCTTACCATTTGTGTTCCTCAATACATTTCGGTATTTGGGATTGTCGTTTATGGCAAAGGAACAATTCTATGATGGTTTCCCAACTGAATTTTTAACCACAGTAGGACTTTTAGATTTTGCCACAGCGATTTTAGCAATCGTAACCGCTGTAGCTTTAAAAAATAAATGGAGTATTGCCATTCCTTTGGTTTGGATATTCAATATTGTAGGGTTTGGAGATTTAATTACAGCTTTTCCTCAATTTTTCGGACTTGAACTGTACAACCAAAACCTTGGCTTCATTTGGCTAATGTTTGTAACCTATGGCTTAGCCACATTTTTAAGCCATATCTACATATTTATCAGACTTTT
>CAYULH010000234.1:0-1922 GCA_964445645.1 uncultured Aureispira sp.
AACACTGAGGTTCACAAAGTAGACCTTGATAAACTAACAGATGCAGAACTTAGAAAAATTGCTGAAATGCAACGTAAGATCGGAACTAGCGAGACGTAATTTTTTAGATTTTGTGCTGTATGTGCGGCCTAACTACGAGGCGCAATGGTTTCACCGCTTAATTTGTGATACTTTAGACCAATTTCTTAGGGGTGAGATTAAAAAGCTGATGATTTTTATGCCTCCTCAGCACGGAAAATCAGAATTAAGTACGCGTCTATTTCCGGCTTACTTGCTAGGTAAAAATCCAGACGTTAAAACGGTAGTAGCTTCATACAATGCGACTTTAGCCAGCCGCTTTAATAGAGACATACAACGCGTTATTGACTCCCATGAATACAACGAAGTGTTTCCAGACACTTACTTAAACGAGTCAAACGTTGTGACCACCTCAGAAAGTTATTTGCGAAACTCTGAGGTTTTTGAGATTGTGGGCCATGATGGTTTTTTAAAGTCTGTTGGGCGAGGAGGTGCTTTGACAGGAACGCCGGTCGATGTAGGTATCATTGATGACCCACTAAAAGATAGAGCAGAGGCGATGAGCCCCACGATCAGAGAAAGTCTTTGGGCTTGGTATGAAGACGTTTTCGAAACAAGGCTCCACAACGACAGTCAGCAAATTATCATTCAAACTCGTTGGCATGAAGATGACCTGAGCGGTAAGCTTTTAGCCCGCGACGGTGAAGATTGGCACGTTTTAAAGCTTGAAGCTATTAAAGAATCTGATTTTGATTACGACCCTAGAGAAATAGGAGAAGCAAACCCCTTGATAATGTCGGGCTTTTATGGACTAAGCAGATAATCGACAGGCAACGTATAGCGAAAGCCCCTTTTCTCCGTCGAATCGTGGTAGCTATTGACCCGGCAACGACCAACAAACCGAATAGCGATGAAACAGGAATCATTGTGCAAGGCGTAGACAACAATAAGAACGGCTATGTTTTGGAAGATTTAAGCGGTAAATACAGCCCGAATGAATGGGCTTCGGTGGCTGTCAAAGCTCTTAATAAATGGGACGCTGATTGCTATGTCGCCGAGTCAAACCAAGGAGGCGACATGGTGAAAGCTGTATTGCGCCAAATTGATAAATACAACCGAATAAAGCTTGTCAGCGCCACTAAAGGTAAATTTACAAGAGCTGAACCCATTTATTCACTCTACGAACAAGGGCAAATTTTCCACGTAGGCAATTACCCGGTTTTGGAAAACCAAATGCACACATTTAACCCGGAGTTAGGCGTTAGCCCTGACCGCGTAGACGCTTTAGTTTGGGGCTTCACTGATTTATTGCTTAGTAAAACGAGAAAAATGCCACCCGTTATAATGTAAAATTTTGTATTTAGCAAATTAAATGTATAAATTTACACCAAATGACTTTTTAGATGGCTGTTATTGAAAGCGAAAACGTACTAAATTTAGTAAAAGAAAAGGTAAAAAACCGACAAAACTATTCTTGGCTTAAAGCAGCACGAGAGTACAATACAAAGCTTCTTGCTTTGGTTGAAGGCGTTAATTTCACCGATTTGCTTTCTAAAATAGAACACATTGAAAAGTCAAACGACAAGTTTAAAGCACGTAAAAAGTACAGCAAATCAATAAAGGATCTAAACGAGCGACTACTCAGGCCCATTGAAAACGTCTTTACCTCCACAGGTGGAAGCGTTGAGCTTAAAATGAGTGATTCTCGGAATGCTACCGTGGCTAAAATGCTCAATTACTGCCGGGGCGGTAAGTCATTAAAAAAGTACATGTCGACGGTATGGCTTCAAACCTACATTATAGACCCTCAAGGCCTTACATTAATAGAAGTTAGCCGCGACGGAAGCAAAGCTTACCCAACTTACAAGAGCGTTCAAAATATCGTATACTATGAACCGAAAGGT
>CAYULH010000235.1:0-1916 GCA_964445645.1 uncultured Aureispira sp.
CTCAAAGCTGATGTGACATTAACGACTAGCGTTTTGGCTATGCGTAATTCTTGTAGCCAAGTGTTTTATTCAATGGCAAATTTAATGCTTACTTCACTTTCTACCTTAATGGGCCTAAACTCAATTGTTGGTGGTGTATATTGTTGTTCGCTTTTTCTCGAATATCCTGTAACAACAACTTCCTGCAACTCCGAATCGAAACGATTGTAGGTTGGGAATGTTCTATCCGTTATATGAATGGCTCGTGTTATGGTTTGGTTGAGTGGTTTTACCAAAAAGTCGGCTTGAATTTTAGCTTTTTTAACGGCTTTGGATTTCAAATCAAGTTTTAATTCCTCCATTTTAGAGTATTCCGTTCGGTCTAAAGTGATGTTGGATATCCCAATAGCTTCTAATTCTACAATGACTAGTCCTGCCGTTTGGGAGTCAAAAACCTTTAGCTCGTAGGCTTTGTCCTTCATAATGTCTTTTCGTTTTAGAAAATACGTTTTGAAGTTACTGGCCACGTCCGAAAGGGTCAACTGTTTTTCAGTGTCAATTCCTAAGGATTTGAGTCGGTCAATCATTTTTGTTTCCATTTCCTCAACCGAAATTCTATTGCGTTCGTCTTTTTCCCGAATTAGAATATCTAAATAGATGAGGTCTGGTTTAATCAAAGTATCCACTTTTGCGGTCGTTTCAAGATAAGGTTGGTCTATAAAGTTTTTATTCTGCGCAACGCCCTGAAGCGCCAATAATCCAAAAAGGACAAAAATTCTAATCTGTGTTGTCATGAGTGCATGTTTTTAGTTTAAGCAAGAACGAAATTAGGACTTTGGATGGAAGAATTAAAACCAGATTGAGCCAAGGTGCTCTTTGCATTAGGGTATAGGCGCTTTCCGTGAGTGCATTCATTTTTGCTAATGGATTTTGTAGACAAATGTGTTATGATATGCTGTTCGCGGAACTTCTCTCTAGAGCAAAACAAACCAAAGCAAACACCTAGATCTGGATTGGAAATACAAACAAGATCATCTGTAGCTTTTTTGGCATCTGTTTTTTAATCAATCAATCGACTTTATTGACGGGTCTGCATTACTAATGTCTACAACATTTTTCCATTGGCCATCAGCTTGTTTTTTCCAGATTTCAACGCCCTTATTGTAAACAGTTCTGGTGTTCCCTAAGGTATCCACTGGCATGGTCATGTAATTTTTGAAGATAACATAGCCCAAATCTCCACTTTTAGAGACATAAGCTTCTTGTGGTTTCCAATAGATTTCAAAACCTGGGATGTTCATGGAGCGTTCAACCATGCCTCTGAGCGACTCAATACCAACTACAGGTGCTTCATTTGGAGACATAAGAATGGCATCATCTGCCCAGTAGGATAGCATTTCATCTACATTTTTGTCCTTTACGGATTGTGCCCATGCTTCGGATAGTTTCATTAATTTTTCAGCTTCTTCTTCTTGGTTGATTGGGTTGCTATTGCAGGCACTAAATCCAAACAGGATGAGCACTGCAATGAGGATGTGAAAATTTTTCATGATTACTCGGTTTTAATTTATAATATTGATTAGCAGTAGTGTATGAGCGTTTGTCACCTATAAATTTAAGCTATTTTTTAATTAGCCTTCTTGTTTAGGAGCTTAGATTTGCAAGACAGGCAAATAGTAGTGGATTGAAACGTAATCAAATTCGTCTTAAATACACTTATAAATTATTGTGAATTGTTTCTTTTATTCAGATTTATGGACTTCAAGTTCAATTTCTACCATAAACTCTGGTAAGGCCAATCCTTTTACTTCGAGCCAAGTTCCGGTGGGAAATCCGTTTTTATAAACTTCTGCTCGATATGCAGATTTTTCGAGCATCTGTGCCATGTCTGTTGTAAAAATGTCTTCTTTTACAACATCGTCAAATGTGCAACCAAA
>CAYULH010000236.1:0-1899 GCA_964445645.1 uncultured Aureispira sp.
GACCCCAAAAGAAAATTTAGTCCACTTGATACACTCTTTGACAGATGCAAGCCAAGTACCAGGTCAAGCAGGTAATTGAGGCATTAGGGAGTAGAGTAGAAACATTAGGACTTAATACATGGCAACTACGCACACTATCTGCCATTAAAAACTGTCGTACACCACAAATGGGTGGTCGTATAGAACAATGTGATTCTTGTGGTAAAAAACACTTATTCTACAACTCCTGTCGAAACAGACACTGCCCCTCGTGTCAGGGGCATAAGCGTGAAGAGTGGATAAAAGCCAGAAATACAGAACTCCTGCCTGTAACTTACTACCACGTAGTCTTTACTATCCCAGGTGAACTCAACAGCTTAGCTTTACATAAGCCCAGAGAATTGTATTCTATACTTTTCAAAACCGCATGGGCTACACTCAACCAATTTGGTAAAACAGAGGGTTTACAGTTGGGTATGATCAGTATTCTGCATACCTGGGGACAGAATCTATCAGTACATCCACACTTGCACTGCATTGTTCCCGGTGTAGGTGTAGATGGTAGTGGTAATGTTAAAAAAGCAGGTAAGAACAAAAAGTTCCTCTACTCGGTTAGAGCTTTAAGCAAAGTCTTTAGAGCAAAGTTTGTCGCAGAGATCAGAAGTCAAAAACTTGGCAAGCAAAGTTTATACAATAAACTATTCTCTAAAAAATGGGTAGTCTATGCTAAAAATCCATTTGGAAGTCCAAAGAGTGTAATTGAGTACTTAGGCAGGTACACACACAAAATCGCCATTAGCAATTATCGTATTAAGGCCATAGACGATACGTACGTGTCATTTTTCTATAAAGACTATAAGCAAGGGGATAAAAAGAAAATCATGCGATTGACTCATGCTGAGTTTGTAAGACGATTTGCTCAACACATCTTGCCTAAACGTTTTATAAGAATCAGACATTATGGTATTTTAAGCAGCACTCATAAACGCAAAACTTTACCCGATTTACAAAAAAACCTTGGTGTAAAATCTTTAGCAAAATACCAGACTAAAACTCTACAAGGCAGATGCCCAACTTGTAAAAAGGGAAGACTAAAAGTTATCATGGAATTTGACAGTCGGGGTCCGCCACCTTTAAGTCTTGTTGGATTAAAAAATATGGCCTGTCCCGTTAACTAAAGGAATGGGTAAGGGCACTTATGTTCAAAACTTATGAAAAATAGCTATAGATGTCAAAAAAATAAACTTGATACCACAACTTATATCCTTAACATACTCTAAGTAGCTCTACTCCAAAAACGATATCCCCAATACATCATTTTTACAATCTAATTGCCGAATCGAACAGGTTTCGTTCAACACAATTTTTCATTGTTCGTCCTGCAGACGCAACGAAAACTTAGTTGTTGTGCGTAGTGTTTTATTCAGCATTTTTGTATTTTTCAGCGTGGTGAATTGGGTCGACTGAGCTACCTGCAAGACTATCAAAATTACAGAAAAAATTATCGAGTTCCCAGTTCAGTTGTTGTTTCGTTCTCAGGATCACATTTTTAAAATATTTATTTTCTGCGTCAATAACTTTGTCTTTATAAATTTGAAGAAAATCACACGCTCCGGATTCCCAAATTTGTATTGTAGAGATAATATTACCTTTGAAAATTTCAATTTGGATACTGTTATCAGTCCGATTTTCAGACCATTCATGACTAATTAATTCAAATCCGTTTTTATTCCACAAAGTTGAGTTTTTATCTAACCAATTATTTGTCAGTTTTTTGATGTCCATTTACTTTTTAGTCAACATATTTCAGGAAAATTCATTTCTCACATTACGCACAACGGTCTTGTATATGGCTCGTAGCGTGCAAATTATAAAATTATTTTCGGATTTAGCACAAGCCAGATTTTTAAATTTTACTAT
>CAYULH010000237.1:0-1876 GCA_964445645.1 uncultured Aureispira sp.
CTTACTTTGTTATATTTTCTAATACTACTTTAAACCATGAACATCATCAAACTCCACATAGGGCATCCGGATTGGTTCGGCCCCCTATTAATCGGACAATAAATCACGAAGGTTAAAAAAATACATTTCATTGGCCTATCTTTGTTTTACGAGAGTCGACCAACGGCGATGTTTTGACCGATGTCGATTTGTATTGTGTAGGCCTACCAATACATTTTATTTTATCAGCCCATTGAGGGCTTCAAAATAAACGAGAGTCTCCCTGCTGGCTCAGTTTGCCCGATAGTCATATTGACCTATATTAGGCAAAGTGAGTACATCCTGATAAGCTACTTTTAGCTTAAACTTAACCTTTCTTTTTTCTAAAGGTACAACTTCTATTTTGTTCATATCAAATAGTGCCCAAAATTTTGAAGGAGCCAAACCTTTGATACTACTGTGACTCCTGTCATTATTATACCGTGTGTAAAACTTTTTGAGCCGTTCTTCTAGCTGTCCTAGACTTGAGAACCTATCTCTATTCAGTGCTTTACCCAAGGTATTATGGAAGCTTTCAATATGCCCATTTTCTTCTGGGGAATAGGGGTGTGTGAAAACTTGATCGAGATGATTTTCTTGGAAAAAAGTATGAATCAATTCTGAGCTAAATTGCTTTCCATTATCATTTCGAACTTCAATATCGATTCTTGATTTTCGCAATCCAGCAGGTTGCAAATAGTTAGCAATCACATACTCCCAGGCCGCTTTGACTTGGTGACTCCTCATCCTATAACCAGCTGTCCAATGCAACACATAACGGGTGAAAGTATCTAGTATCGTAAGGATAAATGCATACTTGCCAACTTCATATATCCAGATGTATTTTATATCCATCTCTATAATCTGAAGCGGACCCATAGGCGCCACTCTGCGGAATTTGACAAAGTTGCGCCCTTTCCTCTTCTTTGGCTCTTCTAGTAATAAGTATTCCTTCATTAATCGGTATACTTTTTTGTGATTGATGTAATACCCACGCACTTGCAAGTGAACTGTGATGAGTCGATACCAATCAGGCAAATCTGGGTTGATCTTGATTTCTACAATTCTTTGGATCACATCAACATTATCTACCTGGTACACCTGTAGACCTGTGGGATCTCGCCACTGCGTCACTTCAGAAGGACTCCTGCCGGGCTTATTTCCCAACGGAACATAATAGAATTGGCTCTTGGTCAACCCTGTAATTCGCAAGCAACAATCGCGTTTTAATCCTGCAGCCATATACTCTCGCACTAGTGCTTGTTTCTCAATTTCGGATACTTTTTTTTAAGCATCTCATCTTTGAGTTTGCCCTCTAGTTCTTTCTCGGCCAAAAGAATTTTAAGCGTCTCATTTTCCTTCAACAATCTCTTGTTCTCAGCTTGTTGTTGCTTTAGGGTCCGGTGATTCAAGCCACCTTCACCATGAGTTACCAACTTCTTTTTCCAATAGTAGAATGTCGCTGGATACAAATCGTATTTATCCAGCGTTACTTTTACGCCATTCTGACTAGCTTCCTCAATTATTGAAAGCTTTTCTTCCTCAGTGAATTTCTTGGTTCCTTTTGCTGTCTTTCGCATAGACATAATTACAAATTTATTTTCGTAATCTTGTCCTATTCTTTAAGGGGCTGAAACACTTCGTTTTCATTTAAAGGGTTTAAATGTACTGGAAGTAGGCCCAATTGCTGTTTCCAAATTTGTATGTCAAATAGATTTTTCATTCGGAAACAAAAATATAATTATTTTTTTGCTATTAGCTGATTTTCCGGAAGAGTTTTTTCAAATGTTTGCCCACTTACTTATATCCGCACCAAAAGTACGGAATATATCACCAAACGGTATATAAAGCGCACCTT
>CAYULH010000238.1:0-1757 GCA_964445645.1 uncultured Aureispira sp.
TGTAGTTGATTTCAATTTCCTGCATTTGTTTTTGCAGGTCATTGCTTTCGTTTCCTGCATCCACCAAGTTCATAACACCCGCATTATTAATGAGCACATCAATGCCACCAAATTGTTGGTCAATGTCGTCTGCTAATTTTTTAACTTCGGTACTATCCGTAACATCACTTTGGAAAATATGGATTTGACGAAAGTCCCTTTGTACAGCTTCTAATTTTTGGAGATTACGACCTGTGATAATTACGGTATTGTCGTTTTCCATAAACTTTTTGGCGAGTGCAAGTCCAATTCCTGAACTTCCGCCCGTAATAAGCACGGTTTGTTGTGATTGTTTCAATTTGTAATTTTTTTAAAGTGAACCAGCATTTAATAGTTTGGTGTGAAACCAAAGCATCAAAGCGGTTGGAATCAATTCTATTGCGATAAGAAAAATGAGAAAGGGTGTTGCAGGATAATTGACTAATGCAGCTGCTCTTACGATACCACCTATGAATACAGCTGCCATCAAAAACCGAAACAATGCAGTTTCAGACGGATTCCAAGCCACATAGAGAAATGCCAAAGATGTGGCCATCCAAATAGCTGCAACATAGCGATGATTATTGTCGGTCATCGCATCTGTTACCGTAGCGTTGTATTTGGCAGTTGTCCCCATAAAGCCTGTTGCAGCAGCTATAAGACCATATAGCACCAAGAAAATACGAATGAATAGTAGCATAATTAATTAGTTTTTGAGTTTGGTTTAAGAAAAGAGTAAGCAGCAATCATAATCGGAATTGCAAAGGGTATATGTTGTAAAATGTCTGTTGCTCCAGCATTGGGAACGAAACTGCCCCAAACAAACATGTCGACTAGAATCACCAACAAAATCGTAACCAAGTGGAAATAGCCCGCCAATCGATATTGTCGAAATGAGATGGCTAATAAAACGAAAATAGGAGGTAGGAAATCGCCAATAGCTTTGAAAATAGCCGTGATTTTCGCAAACCGAAATGCAGCATCCGAATCGGGAATTATGGAAAATGAACCTTCGGAAGCAGCAGGATGTGCTATCCAAAAAATGCCAATACCAATAAGCATTACAGCCGAAATGATACTCGCCCAAATGCCTATACGAATATTTTTGGATTGACTTTTTATGTCAGAAAATGATAGTGTTTCCATTACTTTTTTTATTTTTGCTATTAAATCAGTAGCAATAGTAAGTAAAAATTATTTATTACTATCAAAATGATAGCAAAAAAATGAAAAGTAATTTTAGATCGGGCTGTCCCGTAGCTTCCACATTAGATATCGTAGGAGACAAATGGTCATTACTCTTGGTAAGAGATATGCTGGTTCAAGGGAAAAAGACATTTAAGGACTTTTCGATATCTCCTGAAAAAATAGCCCCCGGAATCTTGTCAGCAAGATTGAAGTGGTTGGAAGAGAATGGGCTAATTACCAAACAGAAATTGCCTGATAATCAAAAAGAAAACATCTATTTGTTGACAGAAAAAGGCATAGAGTTAGCTCCTATTATTACAGAAATTATTCTGTGGAGCGATAAAAATTTAAGGGAACAAAATTCGGAAATGTTCTCGATAGCTGAGGCAGGGTTCCACCATGACAAATCAAAAGTCACAGAAGGAATCCAAAACAATTATCGTAAAATCGTCCGGGAGACTTTAGGTTGAGTATGTTTTTTCAAATTACAGCCAACGTGATTCAGCTTGGTGACGGCGGGCCTGTCTGACGCCAGGCAGGCATTCGGAAAC
>CAYULH010000239.1:0-1754 GCA_964445645.1 uncultured Aureispira sp.
AAACGAGGGGCTGAAAATGCTCTAAATGAGCCGATAAAGATACAGGATTTGGAGGGAGTTTTGAAGGCTTGGCCGAGCGAACGAATGAGGGATATACGGACGAAAGTTGTATTGAGTTTGTTGCATTGTCAAGCTTTGGGAGCTGGTGATTTGGCCGCTTTGGAATTGGAGCATGTAGATTTAGAACGAGCTATATTGAACGTTCCGAGTGTCGGGAAAAGTAACAGCCGAGAATTGTTATTACAAGCTAATCAAATCAAACTTTTGGACAGTTATATTCATGAAGTTAGACCGCAGTTGTTAGCTTATGAAACAGATAAATTACTGGTTACTGGTGGAAGTTCTAGGAGCTTGCGAGGCTTGTTTAAGAGTGTGTTAGACAAGGTCAAAAAGCAGTTGCCAGCCTTGCAGAACTTGGAGCATTGGCGGAGTAGTGTCATTGTGCATTGGTTGCAACATCAACCGCTCTTGGAGGTGCAAGAAAAGTTAGGGCATCGCTTTGCGAGCAGCACGGAACGCTACCAATTGCAGGCTGTTCAGAGCTTACAAGAGGCGTTGGAAAAGTATCATCCCTTGGCTTAATAATACTTATTTTTTCAATTGAAAATAAAGGCATTAAGTAGAAATTCTTATCTTGTAGTAGTGTGGAGAGCTTAGGGATTTGAATGTTCTTTGAAAGGTTGAAATAGGATTTTTGCTAGATTGCTGAAAGCTTATGCTAGGGTAGTACCCTTATACGGGGCTTCAAGATTAGGAGTAAAGAACTACCAAAATAATTGGGAAAATTACTTGGAAATCGTTGAAATTCCTGAAAATATGGCTGTTGGTGCTGTTTCTTATGCGCTAGAAACGGCCAAGGGTGACAGAGGGAATAAGGTATTTGAGTTGAGTAATCACTTGGGTAATGTTTTGGCAACGGTTAGGATAAGAAGCTTGGGCAGATATTAGGCGGTAGTATCGTTGCAAGTTACTATGAAGCACAGGTTAAAAGTGTGAATGATTATTATCCGTTTGGATGGCAATTACCTAGTAGAAAAGTCATTAATGGAAACTCTTATAGATATTCATTTAATGGGATAGAACAAGACCAAGAATGGCATGGAGGCCAAAGTATGGCCTTTGAGTTTAGGACTTATGATCCTAGGGTGATTAGGTTCTTGTCGGTAGATCCTTTAGCAGCAACAGCCCCCTACCAATCTGGTTATCTATTTGCAGCCAATAATCCAGTGCTAAATATAGATTATTTAGGCTTAGTAGAGAAGCCTAAGCAGGGAGGAAAAAGCAAAGGAGGTGGAATAGGGAAGGCAGGAGGTTTTTGGTCAGGAGTAGGAAGAGCCATGGGGCGTGGGTTTATGGAAGGTTTAGGGAGAAGGGCAAAAAGAGTAGAGTTTGACGATCCTTTGTATCCCGGAACCTATGAAGGACAAAGAGGTTTTAACCCATTTGGACATTATGAAAAAGGAGAGTTAGTAGGAGGAGAAATTAATTATAGATGGCATACAGGAAGTAATAAAAAAAGGCCAGGCTGGGTTCCAGAGAGTGAGTATTTGAAAATGTTTGCAGATGAAGCAGCTTATTTCAATCCTCTAATAGGCGGAAGTAGTGGGTCAGCTTATGCTATTATAAAATTTGATAGCCAAGAAGCAGCAGCATCTTTAACTGTACATGCACTTAGAATGTATGCAGCAGCTGAACAACAAGCAAATGTTGACTATGCCAATAGTTATCATATGCATGTTGATGGCCCAATCCAA
>CAYULH010000240.1:0-1719 GCA_964445645.1 uncultured Aureispira sp.
ATGTCGTTTCCCTACAATCATGCCATAGCAATAATTACCCGTAAATTCAATAATTTACTGGATAGTATTAGACAATTTGTATCATCGCTTTTTGAACAGTTAATGGCTTGGATAAAAGAATCTATTATAGATGTTGCTGAACCTTATTTAGAACAAAACGATGCCTGGTCACTTCTCAAGAAAATTATTCGTTATGACCCTCTGAGAGAGGAAGAAGTCAAAGCTGAAACAGTTGAAATTTTAGAAGATTTTCTAAAACTGATTGGTAAGGAAACTGAGTTGGAGCAAATGAGGGAACGAGGAACCTTGCAGGAAACAGCAGATTGGCTGGACACGCAAATAGGTACTTTTACCGGACTTTTAGCTCAGTTAAGAAATCTATTCAATACTGCCCTGGAAGCGATACAACCAGAGAACCTTCCAAATATTTCTGATAATTTGAGTTTATTGGCAACACAGGTTGGTGAATTTTTAAAGGGCTTGTGGGATTTTGCCAATACAGTAGCTGAAGAAGTCCTTAAACTTATTAAAGATTCACTTTTGGGCTGGCTTAACAGTTTTGCAGCAGACATACCAGGGTTCACTCTACTCTCTGTACTCATAGGAAGAAACCCATTTACAGATGAGGCAGTGCCAAGAACAATACAAAACATTATTCGAGGGTTTATGGGCTTAATCCCCGGAGGGGAAGCTAAGTATCAAGAGTTAAGTCAATCTGGAGTTATTCCACGAGCGGCGGCGCGAATAGAAGCTTTGATAGCTCAACTTGGACTATCAGCGGAGGCAATAGTTCAGGTATTTCGAGACATGTGGAACGCCTTTACTATTGATGATTTATTAGAACCAATAGTAGCTTTTCAAAGGATTTTAGCAAGATTTGGAGAAACCATTAGCAGACTTGTGTTGTTTGCAGCAAATGTGATAAAAGTGCTTATCGAGTTGCTATTGCAAATGATGGGTATACCACCAGATATGATTGCGAATATTATTTCTAATGCCATGACAGCATTCGAAAGTATAAAAAATGATCCTGTTGGCTTCTTAATGAATCTACTAAACGCAATTAAAACTGGATTTCTTCAATTTTTAAATAATATTGGAACACACCTTTTAAGCGGAATTCAAAATTGGCTTTTTGGCACATTAACAGATGTAGGTGTTCAAATACCCTCAGACTTTAGTATTCGTTCGCTTTTGGGTATGGCTATGGAGGTTTTAGGTATTACTGTAGATAATGTGTTGGAACGTTTAGAACAGAGAATAGGGGCAGAACGAATGGCGCAAATCCGATCTGTAATAGATAGACTTTCAGGAGTCTGGGCATTTGTTAAAGATGTTATGGAAAGAGGGCCAATAGCTATTTGGGAGTATATTCAGGAGCAAATAAGCAATTTGTGGACCGTAATCCAAGAAGGTATCATGGGCTTTATCCAGGAAAAGGTCATTCAACAGGCTATTGGTTGGTTACTTACATTTCTTGATGTTACGGGTATCATGCCCGTTATAAGAGGGGTGCAAAGTATATTTAATGCTGTCATGTCTTTTGTTGAAAAGCTAAGGGAAATTTTAGAAATTATAAACTCTTTCGTAGCCGGTATTGCTCAGATTGCAAGTGGCAGTATTCAAGCCGCAGCTAGTTTTTTAGAAAGGGCATTGGCCGATGGTATTCCGGTAGCTATTTCCTTCTTGGCACGCCAGTTGGGCTTAGGTGATATTAGC
>CAYULH010000241.1:0-1682 GCA_964445645.1 uncultured Aureispira sp.
TGGAGCAATACGACAATCTGCAAAAGCAAAAAGAAATAGAGACATTAAAAGCCAAGAATGAAAAAATAGCCCTAGAGAAACAACTCCAAGCCAGACAACTCTACTTTTCCTTGGCATTGATTGCCTTGCTTCTAACGCTATTAGGGCTGCTCTGGATATATCGCCAACAGCAACAACAAGCCCTACAGCACCAACAAAAGATAAAAGAAATGCTGCATGAGCAAGAGCGAAAGGTATTGGCGGCAACGGTAAAGACACAGCTCCAAGAACGAGAACGCTTGGGCAAGGAGGTGCATGATAATTTGGGGTCGCTTTTGGCTACGCTTAAGCTCCAACATATAGGCGGGAAACAATTTTGGGATAAGCCCGATTTGTTTCGGGAGTCTTATATGGCCATGGGGCCACTTATCCAACAAACTGCTGATGAGGCGCATCGAATTGCTCATGAGATGGATGCAGGGGAGCAGTTTGCTTTTGAACTCAAACCTGCGCTCGAAGGTCTGATGCAGCATATTCGTGCTACTAGGCAGTTTGAATTGGTCTTTGAGTATCTGGGCAAAACCTTCAAATTGCCCCGCAAATTGGCCTTGACGATCTACCAAGTAACCCTAGAAGCATCGGCCAATATCCTAAAACATGCTCAGGCCAAGAACGTGACGGTGCGTGTATTTCAGCGTTCGTCTAGTGTGATTTTAACGGTGGAAGATGATGGTCGGGGTTTTGATACCAAGACTTACCAAGCAGGTATAGGGTTGCGTAGTATGCAAGAACGTGTAAGCGCCCTTGGGGGCAATATTAATATAGAATCTACCCCTAAGTCGGGGACTACGATTACGGCCACGATGCCTATTTCTAGTGGAATAGACATCTAATGCTTCCAAATTTGAAGATTACTAACACACACACCATGACAAAGATTATTATTGCAGACGATCATAAAGGGCTGGTTAATGCCCTAACAACATATTTGCATACTACGCCCAGTTTAGATGTTGAGGTTATAGATAAAGCACACAATGGGGCGGAACTGCTCGAAAAACTCAAGGTACAGCAGCCCGATTTGATTCTATTAGACATTAATATGCCTGTTATGAATGGTATGGTGACGGCCAAGAAAGTCAAGGAATTGTACCCAGACATCAAGATTTTGGTTTTTACTACCTATATCCAACAAGCCAAAATAGAGCGCATACTTAAAATAGGGGTAGATGGTTTTGTCTTGAAAAGGAGCGATGATGCGGAACTAATACATGCTATACAGAATGTGATGAAAAACACCAAACATCATGACCAATCCCTATTTGAGATTCTCAAAAATGGGGGCAACGAAAACGCCATTACCCTCGATAATGGTATTACCATCACTTACCGAGAACTAGAAATCATTGAGCTTACTGCCCAAAGCAAATCTGCCAAAGAAATTGGAGAACTGCTCCATATCAGTTCAGAAACTGTCATTAGCCATCGCAAACGGCTCTATAAGAGATTGGGGGTTGGAGGAATAGGTGATTTGATTGTTTTTGCCTTCAAAAATGGCTTAATAGATTTGGAGTAGGGGGGCGGAATGGCGGAAACGGAAGGAATGTTAAGTTCTAAAAAAAACTAATCTGAATACTGCTGGAAAAACCCCGAAGGGACGATTTAATAATTGATACAGTGTATCAATTGTTAAATTGCCCCGA
>CAYULH010000242.1:0-1654 GCA_964445645.1 uncultured Aureispira sp.
CTCACCTTTTGTGCGAAGCGGTTGCAAATGTAAAACCTGTTTTTTGTTCTCGCAAATATTTTTGCTTCTTTTTTTGAAAAAAATAAAAAAACGTTCTCTTACTATTCTGTTATCTGTTTATACAATATATGGACTATGAAATACGCTATTATACTAGAGAGCTTATCAAAAACCGTTTTGTAACTTTCCTTTTTTATTTACCTTATTATACCAATCCATACTCAAAATTAGTATTATGTTCTTCGATATTGGCGCGTCTACTGCGTTATTTTTATCAGCCGTAGCGCTGCTATGGCTGATAAAAATGCCTTGTATCCACATCCAATCTCTTTGAACCTATTAGCCTACTTCTAAATATGGATTGGTATTAGACATTATCACGACTAAATTCGTAGCGAAAAAAGTATGAGAGCATTTATTTGTTTTGTGTTATTGTGGTGTACCTTTTTTGTAAAAGGTCAAAATTTAGTTCTTAATCCTTCTTTTGAATTGGGTGCGGTGTGTGACGGCACCACAGAACGTATTGATAGTATTCAAGATTGGTGGCCGGTGCGTGGTCGTCCTAGTTTTATTAATACCCAATGTCCTCTATCTAAGGATTCTAAATCATTTATCATTGGTATGAAGCTTCCTTCTGCTAGTTATGGTGATGTTTATAGTGTTCAAAAGTTTGATAAAAATACGGAGTGTCAACAAGGGCGTTTGAAAACTCCTTTGGAAGCGGGGAAACAGTATATTGTTTCTATGTATGTGCGTTTGCCCATTCAGTTTTGCCAATTGCCTATGAAGGAAGTGGGGGTTGCATTTACAGAAGAGCCTATTAGTGCCGCTAAAGAGCGTGGTGTTATTGATTTTGCTACTGTTGCTTTGCGAAATAATACCGAAACTGATATTAAGAATCAGTATGATTGGCAAGAGATTTTTGCATTGTATACTGCTAAAGGTGGTGAAGAGTACTTGGCTATTGGTAATTTTAAAGAAAATAATAAAGGGGTGTTTGATAATAGGTCGGAGAGAGAATGTACTTATTTATTTATGGATGGGGTTTCGGTACGTCTATTTGAGGAAATAGAATTGCCCTTGTATAAAGCAGATAAGGTTACAAAAAATACACGTTTTCGTTTGTCGGCTTCTGCTTTTGAGGAAAAGTCTGCTGCATTGCCCAATAACTTGGTGGATGATTTAGTGGTATTGGCTCAACAATTAAACAATACCCCTGATCTCAAAGCAGAATTGATTGTTTATACCAATAATAGCCTCCCTCCTGCTGAGAGTTTGAGTTTGTCAGAGGCTAGGGCCCGATCTATTCAACAATATTTGTTGGAACAAAAAGTATCGCCTAAGCAATTGGTAATCGTTGGGCAGGGCAGCAAAAATCCTATTGTTCTTAATAGTAATCCAAAAGCAGCCGTCAAAAATGATCGGGTGGAAGTTGTTTTTGTTAATTTGTAAACTCAATTGTTTATTATAAGAAACAGGAGTCATCCCATAAGTTGGGGTGACTCCTATTTGTATTATATCCTATCGTGTTTTTAGTACGAGTTACTCTTGGCTCTTTAAAGTATTGATAGTTAGCACTATAAGATTTGCCTTTGGCTCTAGTGGTCTTACTTTTTTGGCATCGCCCCAAAAAAGTAAGCAAAAAAACTCTAGG
>CAYULH010000243.1:0-1647 GCA_964445645.1 uncultured Aureispira sp.
TTCACTTGTAGCACAGCAGTACCGTACACCCTTGTCTTATTCACGACCTACAACACTTCATTCAATGGAACATTCTGACCAAAATTTAGCCTCTGAATTAATCAAAATACAAGCAACGCTACAAAAACTAGACGAGGCGTTCCAATCCAACCTAAATGGCATTCGCCAAAACAAAAAAATCATTGTAGAATTGGGCCTAACCCTTGATGCCTACAAAAAACAAGTAAAAGAACTACAAAGCTATAATATCCAGTTTCCCAAACCTTCCTTTTCGGAATTGGAAAAATGCCTAGCCGCCGTTAACAAAGCCAAAGCAAAAAAACAAGCACAAAAAAATCCTACCGAGCAGGAGGATATTGATGTTAACACTTTTACCAATGCTGTTTTGCAATGGAGAACAGAGATGCTCCTATTTTTCAAAAAAATCCAAACCAGCAATGCTGAAGTGGAAATTAATGTGCCAAAGTTCAAGGACGCATTAGCCTTAAATCAGAGTACTTACCCTCTAGTTAAATCCATCTATGCAGAATGGCAAGGTATACTTGATGGCTTAGATACTACGGTCACAGGTGAAGTGTTATTTATGGCTCTGCTCAATAACTCAGGCTCTACCTGGCAATTTACAAACGATGCTACAGCCATAGAGACACATTACAAAAAGAACAGAAAGGTATATAAAAAGTATGCTAATGATATTAATTTGTTCAAGGATGCTGCCATGCCCAAACCACAATATTTCCTAGATGCCTTAGCCGCAGCTACTGCAACCGATGACCCCAATTTGCCCGAGAACAAGGAAGAACAAGCAGCAGAACACAAGGAGGAAATTAAACGTTGGGAACAAGATTATAAAAATTGGCTTAATGAAACTATTACTAAATTAAGCAACATCGACAGCACCGAGGAAGGCAAAGTGATGAATAAGAATTTGTTGGTATCTGCTAGAACTACAGAAATGAAGGCCCCTGCTTATGCAGAAGAATTTTGGGAAGCGACTGGACAGGCTGTAGAACAAGCTATTGTAGGAGAAACAGGTGTAGTTTCTTACAGAAAAGCTACTAAAATAGCCATTGATATACTCAAACAAAAGCGCAATGAATACATCAATGAGGCATTTCTGGAAGCAGCAATAGCTAGTGGCACAGCAGATTTGCCCATCGGCCTAGAAGACTGGCTGCGCGCCTGCACCAATGACAATGAAATACTGTACGGCCAATTTTTGGAGCAATGGCAGGCTTGGTGCCAAGAAACCAGCAATATGGTAGCCGTTTGTGAGAACCAACGGGCAGGCAAAGCCTACACCATTGATAACAAAACATTGGCCGCCAAAATGCAGAAAGTATTTAGTTATACGGTCAATGGCGCAATGCCCGGCGTGGAGCTATGGAAGGAATTGCAAAGCAATTTGCCAACTACCCCAACCACCAACTTTGAGACCCTGCACACTGCTTGGCAAAATGGCATGGTACAAGTACAACAGGAAGGTTTTGCCCGCAATATGTGGAATCAATACCTCACCAGCGGACAAGAACAACAGCCTATAGAACAAGCTATGAGCAGTTTTTTTATCAAGCTACCCAGCCAAGAACGTCTCATAAATACCCTGTTGGATGCTCGTTACCACGCTCCCAAGCCTGTTGAGCGTAT
>CAYULH010000244.1:0-1628 GCA_964445645.1 uncultured Aureispira sp.
TTTAAGTGATTTTTTTAAGGGAAATTAGGTGGTTTTTGAGACAGTCTGACGGTTTAGTATAAGAGCAGTAGCGGATTAAATGCACTTGTTTTTCGGAAAGCAAGATACTTAGTTAAACGCAAAAACGGTTCAAGTTTACACAAGAACCGCTATTGCTTTTATACCTTGTTGGCTTTAGTTCTTTTTACAATTAGTTAAAATTATTTCTTTTTAAGGTTCTTGAAAAGTCTCATAAATATGTAGATATGGCTTAAAAAAGCACCTATACCATAGGTTACAAACGTCAACCAAATTACACCCAGGTTTTGATTGTAAAGTTCCAAGCCGAAAAATTGAGGAAAAGCAGTAATTAAATCTCCAAATCCTACGATATTGAAAATCCAAACCAAAGGAATGGCAAAACTCGATTTGTTTTTTAAAGCAATGGCTGTTATAATCGCTAATATTGCGGTAGTATAATCGAGCAATCCAACGGTAGTTAAAAATTCGGTAGGAAATCCGTCATAAAACTGCTCCTTTGCCATAAAGGTTAAACCTAAATATCGAAATGCGTTGTAAAACACAAAGGGTAATAGTGCATCTTGAATGGATAGGTTAGCAAGTCGTGGTTTGATCCACCAATTGTAAGCTAAAATAATTGCTATTGCGCCTGTTACGGCTTGTAAGTTGATAATTGTAAAATTGTCCATATTGTTATTTTTTATCTGTAATTATTTACTGTTTGGGATTGGTTTTTTATTCAATTGCTTAAATATAAATTGGGGAGCAAGCCTACTCATCAATTTTAATTGTTTGGAGATGCCCGGCGTAATCTCTTCTTTTCCATTTTTGAAATCTTTCCAAAAAATATCAGCCAATTTTTCAGGAGGCATTGGTTTCAAGTTATCGTCTTCGGCAATATCAGCTCCGTGTGCCAAAGGTGTGTCTACAACTGGCGGAAGAAGCTCTACCACTTTTATATTGTGCGGCTTCAATTGTGGACGAATACCTAATGTCCAAAAATGTAAAGCCGATTTAGTACCTGAATATACAGGTGCTTGTGAAAACGGAACATAAGCCAAGCCAGAAGAAACATTCACAAGAACTGCGTTCTTACTATTTTTAAGTTGTGGTAAAAAAAAGTATAATAGTCTAATGGGTGAATTGTAGTTGATTTCAATTTCTTGCATTTGTTTTTGCAAGTCATTGTTTTCGTTTCCAGAATCGACCAAATTCATTATTCCTGCATTATTTATAAGAATATCAATGCCTCCAAATTTTGCTTGAATGTCATCTGCAAGTTTTCTTACATCTGCGTCATCTGTTACATCACTTTGAAATATTTTGATTTTGGGAAAGTCCTTTTGTACAGCTTCTAATTTTTGGAGAGTGCGACCTGTGATAATTACAGTGTTGTCATTTTCAATAAACTTTTTGGCGAGAGCAAGTCCTATTCCTGAACTTCCGCCCGTTATAAGTACGATTTGTTGTGATTTATTCATTTAAAAATTTTAATTTTGCTATTAAATCAGTAGCAAAAGTAATCAAATTATTTTTTTACTACTGAAATAATAGTAAAATATGGAAAATAATTTTAGGTCAGGCTGTCCATTGGCTTCTACTTTAGATATCGTAGGGGATAAATGGTC
>CAYULH010000245.1:0-1537 GCA_964445645.1 uncultured Aureispira sp.
ATAGCTGAGATATGAATATAGACTTGAAAGAACTATCCGTCAGAGAAAGCGAAAGGGTAGAGTGGAAGGAAAACGGTGATGACAAAAATGTGGTTAGAAGTATCGTGAAAACAATTTCTGCTTTTGCAAATGATATAGCGAATGTAGGGGGAGGATATGTTATTTGTGGCGCTAAAGAAGGAAAAGATGAACACGGTTTCCCAAAAGTATTCTATTCAGGTCTGTCAGCAACAAAAGTGAAAGAGATTGTCGGTAAAGTAACTCAGCACTGTCGAGACTATGTAAGCCCTTCTATAAACCCTTTAGTTTCTGAATTAGAGAACCCAGAAGACCCTTCTACAAGAATTGTTGTTTTTACAATAATTGCTAGCCCAGATACGCATACATACAGAGACGGAGATAAAAACTTGTATTATGTGCGCATTGCCAGTGACACAAAAGAAGCAAGAAACGGCATTTTGACTCAACTTCTAATCAAAAAGCAGAAAATAGAGTATTTTGATAAGCGGGTTAATCCAAAAGGGGCGGAATCAGATATTGACGTGATACTTTTTAGAGATTATATGCAAGAGATGGGGCTGCTTTCCCCTGATAAATCTTTAGAAGACTATTTTTCAGAGAGAGAACAAATAGCAGAATTTGTGCCTCCATTATTTGAAAAAGTAGGATTAGACAACAGTTTGAAACCCAAAAATTTCACCCTATTGATATTTGGGAAGAAAAGCAGTATAAGTCGTATTTTTCCAGAAGCCTACACCGTACTCTCAATATACAGAGGTAAGGACAGAAGCGAGCCTACGGCAGAAAGGCATATGCTTTCAGGGACATTGATTGAACAAGCGAAGAAGGCCATTGAACTTTTAAATGCGGAAGTCTATGTTGCTTTTGATAAGTTAAACGAGAAGCCAAATCAAGTCAAATATCCAATACGAGCACTTCAGGAGGCTGTTATTAATGCGATAGTACATCGAGACTATGAAATTTCGGAGCCAAATAGAATTACTGTTTTTGCTGATCGAATTGAGGTAAGATCACCAGGTGCCTTGCATTGGGCTGTCAATAAAGAAAAATTCAAGGAAGGAAAGGCTAGTCCAAAATGGAGGAACCAAAGCTTTGCTTATTTATTTAATAAGATTCAATTGGCACAATCAGAAGGACAAGGTATTCCTACTATTATTCGGACTATGAGAGAAGAAGGCTGTCCAGACCCTGTATTTGAATTAGAAGCGGAAAGTGTCACCTGCATCTTGCCTGCCCATCCAAGACACCAAATAATTCGTGAAATTCAAGAAATCCAAGACACTATTATCTTAGGAAGTTTTCAGGAGGCAAAAGTTCAATTATTAAGCCTTTTGAAAAAAGACCCCTACAACTTCAGAGCATTAGACCTACTCGTAGAGGTGGCAACTAAACTCAAGGAAATTGGTGTTCTTTATTCTTTCATTACTGAAAACCAGATTGACTTGTATGCAATAAACTCCAATACGCTATTGAATATTTCGGAAGCGCTCTCTTTAGAGAAAGGGAATAAACCTGT
>CAYULH010000246.1:0-714 GCA_964445645.1 uncultured Aureispira sp.
TTTGCTTCTACCAATAAATCTTTCATCTGCTTGTTTGCAATAGTTTTTACAAAGCCAGTGCCACCAAAAGCTATATCTATAGTTCCTGCTCTATATCTAGAATCTAATTGATAGATATTTTTTTTTAGTTTAACAGCTTTAAATCTTATTTTTGTATTTGGCTCTGTTCCACAATATTGTTGTTTTTTTATATGTAATTGTTTTATAATAAAAAGATGTTGATTTTATCACCCTCCCCTTGTATGTTGCCAATAAGACAAAAAAGTGTGACGATACTTTTTGTTTGGCAGACAAGAACTCGTACTCTCCCGTAAGCTAAGAGCTTGCCCTCAAGAAAGAGACTTGTCTGCCTAAATTTCAACCACTCCGAACAATCAGCAGGGCTTAGAGCCCGCATACAAGGAAGGAAGATTGATATGATTAAAAATATAGCAGGTGTAGATATAGGTAAAGAGTTTTCTTATGCTTATATATTGTCTTCAAATGAATATATTAAGTTTAACAATGACATAAAGGGAATATCTTTGTTCATAGAGCGACTTAAAGAATTTGGAGTTAAAAATGTTGTAATGGAAGGCACAGGAGGTTTGCATAGATTGCTAGTTTTGCACCTTCAAAAGCAAGGACTCAAAGCATTTGTTGCTAATCCTGAAGCTGTTTGGGCATATAAAAAATCGGTTTGCAAGCGAGCAAAAACGGACAGGATTGATTCTA
>CAYULH010000246.1:724-1533 GCA_964445645.1 uncultured Aureispira sp.
TGGATTACCCGCATCGTTCGACATGGCGGTGATGTCCAGCCAGTAGATCTCGCCCTCTTGCTGAACAAGATATTGAATTGAAGGAGCTTTCGAGTAGAAGGGAGCAATTTATCAATGTTCTTGAAGCTGACAAGAAGCGATTGAAACAATATAATTCTGTTGCTGTTAAACAAGATATTGAAGAGAATATCAAATATTTAGAAATGAAGATCAAGAAGATAGAAGCACTTATGTTGGAGGGAGTACAGAAGAATGAAGCTAAGAAAAAAGTTTATGAAATTCTGAAGAGTGTTCCCTGCATAGGCGATGTTAATGCTTGTTCTCTGGCTATAGATGTTGAAGAATTAGGTTTTGTCAGTTCTAAAAAAATTTCTTCTTTGATAGGTGTTGCTCCATTTAATAATGAGAGTGGCAAGTTTATAGGTGGCTCGCATATTAGAGGAGGCAGATCGCAGGTTAGGAAAAAACTATATATGGCAGTTTTTTGTGGCATTACTCATAATCCAGTTATTAGAGAATTTTATAAAAGATTGAGAAACAACGGAAAAAACCATAGACAAGCTATCGTTGCATGTATTAGAAAATTGATTGTAATTATAAATAAAATGGTGGAAACTGGTGAAAAGTGGGACGAAAAGAAGGCAGTACATAGCACTGCCAACTAATACCACATTTTACAGCCATCGGGACTCCTCCCTGTTCTGTAAATAGATAATACCATATTTTTATAAATACTCAAAAATATGTTGACAACGATACAATCAGCTTGAGGGAGGGTCGAAATTTGTATCGCAAATTTCGGGGAGGGG
>CAYULH010000247.1:0-1531 GCA_964445645.1 uncultured Aureispira sp.
GGCACTTTGGTCTCTCTTTTTATAGTCGCTGGTTGCGCCTAGTTTTCTTTTTGATGGTTGGATGGTTGAATAGTTGGGCAGGTCACTTTTATTCCGCTATCGCTCCATAAAAGCGAGCCTTATTTTTCTATCATTTCCTTGTTCATCCTTCACAAGCAAACGATAGAAAAATAAGGAATTTATTCATAGGATTGGCGAGTGTTGTATTCTCTTAGTAAAGAGTCAAGGACACGATATATAATATCTTTTTCTTCTTCTGGCATAGCTCCAATTTTCTCTAATCTACTAGACATTTTTTTGTCAACATCAATAGATGTTTTGCATACTAAAAAATCAATAGAAACACTTAGCACTTCTGCTAAGTTCATAATAACCTCTATGGACGGGAAGATAATTCCTCGTTCATATCTTCCAATCATATCGCCAGATGATTCAATAAGTTCTCCAAGAGCAGCTTGTGACAAACCTTTTTCCTTTCGGACTTCCGCAATTCTATTTACAAATATTTTATCTTTTTTGGACATATTGAGCTGTTTAGAGCCTTATAAATCAGGTAATTTGTAAAAATATGCAAATAGATAGTTAATTCAAATTTACTTTTTTCTTGCTTTTTTAAGATTTAAAAAGTACTTTTAAGACAAATGAATCTTAATTTTTATCCTCATTGATTCTGAAAAATACTTTTAAATCTTGTTTTTTTAGGTTTTTAGTTTGTTTCGTGATGTTTTTAATAAGATTTATTTGTCTTGTTTAATTGAAGTAAAAAATTATAAAAAAGATGAAAAAAGACCATCAACCAAGCGAAAAAAGCGCATTCCAGCGCAAATTAATCAATGAACACATTCCTTACGAGCTAATCGCCTTATCCACCCTGCGGTATTATTCGGCCTTACAAGAAGCGGGGCAGCTGGACATAGTAGAGCTGATGATGCGAATTGAGCAAATAAGTGAGCAAGAAGCGGTAGACAAGTGTATGAATATTTTTAAGGCGGTGAGCGAAAAGCAATCGAAGTTTAGTGCCTCTTATGTGGATTTGCTGCGCCAAGACGATATGAGCGGATTGTTTGACCGAATAAAGCAGAATTAGGATGGAGATACAGGAGATAAAAAAGCACTTGAGTATAACTCAGGTGCTTGCTCATTATGGCTTGGAGGTGAAGAAAGGGCATGTACATTGTCCTTTCCATGCCGATAAGACACCGAGTATGAAAGTGTATGAGGACACGGGTACAGTTTATTGTTTTAGTGGCAATTGTGAGCAGGGTGGAAAGAAGATGGATGTAATCGAATTTGTCCAGCAAAAAGAAGGCTGTAGTAAGCATGAGGCCATTATGAAATGTAAGGAATTGCTTGGTCATGTAGCGCCATTGAAGCGAGTGACAAGGGATATATTGCAATCGTTGTGGACAAATTTTGTAGTGAGCTTGAAGAGTCCGAGGTGCAAGGCACGGGCTTACTTGCAAAGTCGTGGTTTGAGCTTGGAGGGCGTGGGCTACAATACAGGCGCATGGCACAAGCGTGAGGAGCGGAC
>CAYULH010000248.1:0-1517 GCA_964445645.1 uncultured Aureispira sp.
CACGAAGTAAAAAGAATCGTTTTTTAGCCCGTTTACTTTTTTAAGACTACTTAATATGCCCTTAATCATAAAAATAGGTGTTTTGGGTGGCTTTGCCTAAGGTGATGAAAGCCAAAAACTGCTCGGCCAAGAAATTCCACATCGCACTAGGCCCCCCTTGGGGCAGTATATGGTTGATATAACTTGGGTTGAGTGCAGCCTCCAAAACACAGTGTGCCTTGGCTAGTTCCCAACCCGCATATTCGGGTTGTATGGCACCAGCATCAGCCGCCTGCCCTACAATTCTACGATAATTATTGATCTCCTTAATGATTCCTTCTAGTTGGGGTGTCGGAATAGCTTCCGTTAGGAGTTGTTTTAGGGTTTTAACAGATAATTCTATGGCTGTTTTGGCTAGGTCGATGTGCTGCAAATTGTCTAGGGTGCAATGATCGACTTCGGCTAGAAGCCAAATAAAGTACTTTATCCAAACAGCACGTATATCTTGACCTACAGGGATGGCCTTCAAAAAATCAAAACAAAATTGTTCTGCTTTTTCTTTTTCTAAGAATTGGAAAATATGATTTTGAATTTTTAGCACTTGGGCAGGAATGCCTAGTTGTGCTTCTATGGCTGTTAGATCATTGCTTTGTCCAATACAGCCAATCATACTGCCCTTGCCGTTCGCCCAATAGTTGTACAAGTCTTGAGGAGTTTGGACAAGTTTGTCTTTGTCTATAGCTTCTTGGAGTTGTTGGAGGGCCTGTTGCTGGAGTTTATGATCGTTTAAGTAGCTTTGCATTTGGTTGGCTTATTACCCACAGAGCGATATTACTCTGTGGGCAAATTTAGTGAAAACCAAATAAATTAGCAGAAGTTATTCTTACTAATCCAATGCTGGTTTTAATTCAACGTTTTTTTCAACTTCTTTGATGTCTGATAACTTGCGAGAATACTTTCTGCCATTTAAGAATTTGCCTATGAAGCTACTTCTAACCAAGTAGTGATAACTTACAAAACATAGAATGCTAGTAGCAATGATTACAAGCAAAGCCTTGATGATAGCTGGCAGAGCAATGTCAAAAAGTAAGGTAGGAAAGTAAATTGTAAATGGCAAGTGTACCAAATACACCCAATAAGAAGCATCGGATACATATCTCATAACCGCAGAATGATTGCTTCCATATCTGATAAACACACCCGTAGTGCCAAATACAAATGACCAAGTAACTAAAGGATTTAAGATGTTTTTGGCAGCATAAGGCAGTACAGGCCCCATAAAAAAGTAAACGCAAAATAGTAGTAGTCCTAGAATAAGAAGACCACGATCATACATCATAAAAGTATCTAAATGCTCTTTGGATTTGTACAATAACCATCCCACAAGATAAAAGGTAAAGTAATAGGCAAATGTTTTAATATCGGGTACGAAAGAGAATGCTGTGTCAATGACATCGGTACCCATACAAAAATAACTGATGGCGGTGATAGCCGCAAAAGCAAAGAGTCTTAGAATAGGTCTTTGTATAATTTTATCA